>JANOYH010000368.1:0-5447 GCA_031428775.1 Bacteroidota bacterium | reverse complement strand
GGCCAGAAAAGCTACAAACGTTTGATGAAACAGGCGATTTTTTGATAAAGACTAAGAAAAGAGGGGTACTATATGGACTGCACTATGGTCATCATCCATTTGATGTAGTTGGCTGGGATGGTTGTTGCTATCCTTATGCATTTAGCATCCACGATTTTGAACCCATTACTGGTAGGGTACATCAGCCACCACCTGTACACCAAACATTCGAAGCCAATAATTTTGTAGTTTGTAGTTTCTGCCCTAGGTTGTACGACTACCACCCAAATGCCATACCCGCACCTTATAACCATAGCAATATAGATAGCGACGAGTTATTGTATTATGTGGATGGCGATTTTATGAGCAGGAAGCACGTAACCCGCGGCATGATTACTTTACATCCAGCAGGTATTCCTCACGGTCCACACCCAGGAGCAGTGGAAAAAAGCATAGGCAAAAAAGAAACCAAGGAATTAGCCGTAATGGTAGATACTTTTCATCCGCTCCAGTTAACAGAAACGGCACTTGAAATTGAAAACAAGGGATATACCATGAGTTGGGCGGAATAGCCATTAGAAACTGTTTTTTACCAAAAAAAATGCTAACTTTTAAGCATAAAATATTGCCATATGATAAAATTCAACGAAGTAAAGGTGGGCGATTTTCTGCTAGCCGAATACAACGGTAAAACTTGGGAAGGTGAAGTGACCAATTTGAATGGAGATGAAAAGCAAGTTTGTGTTCAAACAGAAGTACAAGAATTTTGGTTCGACGTACAACATTTGAAACCCATACCATTGAGTGATGTACAAATGTTGAAACTAGCTTTCACTAAACAAGAAAATCCTGATGGAACGATCAAATATTCAAAAGGATCATTCCGAGTAGTGGCTCCGGCCAAAGACGATTTTTCTTCCATTGAAATGTGGTATCGAGAAGACAGAAGGCACCATCCCGATGTACATTATGTGCACCAATTGCAAAACCAGTATCATGATATGGTGAAGATTCATTTAACAGAACAACCCATGTAAATAGGATAGATGAAATTATTTTTTTCTGCTGTAATTGTATTTTGTTTTGCCAACCTTCAAGCCCAGGAATTTGGGGGTAATCCTTCGAAAACAAAATGGACTCAAATTGATACAGTAAATTTTAGCATTGTATTTCCCAAAGGAATGGATATGCCTGCACAAAAAATTGCAGGCTTAATTCAATCCATGCAAGCAAGCGACAAAAGCACTGTTGGCGCAGCAAGAAGAAATATTAGTATTGTCTTGCAAAATGAACAAATATTTTCTAATGCCTATGTGGGGTTGGCCCCATGGAGGTCTGAATTTTATACAACGGCGCCGCAGGATCCTTTTTCATTAGGAGCGTTCGACTGGAATAAGAACCTTGCCATACATGAATACCGACACGTTCAACAGTATAGCAATTTCAACAAAGGGTTCTCTCGTTTTGCTTCCATCATTCTAGGCCAAGAAGGTCAGGCAATTGCTAATGCCGCTGCTGTTCCTGATTGGTTTTTTGAAGGGGATGCAGTTTATCAAGAGACCAAATATTCTACACAAGGAAGAGGAAGATTGCCATTGTTCATGGGAGCATTTGAATCCCTTTATCTGTCAGAAAAAAAATACAATTACCAACAAATGCGCAATGGGTCATTGCGGTTTTACATGCCCAATCATTATAATCTTGGATATTTATTGGTTTCATATGGTCGACAAAAATATGGCGACGACCTTTGGGAAAAAGTTACTGCTGACGCTGCCAGTTTCAAACCATTTTTTTATCCTTTTCAACACGCTACAAAAAAATACACAGGTATTGAATTCAAGCAATTTGTGCAAGATGCTTTTGATGCGTATCAAAAAAAATGGAAAGAAGACAAGTCCGATCCTGTTCAATGGTTAACGCCAATTGAAAAAAATAATGTGGCCGACTACCGGTATCCTTATCCATCTGAATCAGGCAATACGATTGTATTAAAAAAATCCTATCGAAAACCTCCAGCATTTTACACGATACATAAGGAAGGGAAAGAACAAAAAATTGCCAATAAATTTATTTCTATAGACGATCAGTTTTCGTACAATAATGGAAAAATTATTTATGCCTCATATGAACCCCACGCGAGGTGGGGTAACAAGGCGTTTAATCAATTGGCAGTTTTGGATATTGTTACGGGCGAAACAGAAATTGTGGCTAAACACAGCAGATATTTTTCGCCCGACATTGCCCACAACGGCAAACAGATTGTTGTAGTAGAAAATGCTATAACAACTGAGTCAACTTTAAAATTAATCAATGAAAAATCAGAAACCGTCAAGGGGTTCAAAATGCCGGGATGTTTTTTTTCAAATCCTAAATTCTCTAAAGACGACAAGTCCTTATTTGTAATTGCAAGAAATGAAAAAGGGGAGATGGCGTTATTAAAAATCCAAATAGATAGTGAAAAATTTGAATTTTTATTGCCTTTTGAAAATAGGCTTTTGGGTTATTTGCAAGTGCAGGAAGATGAACTCGTTTTTACGATGACGCATGCAGAAAGGGATGAACTTTGGACTTTGAACACAAGCAATACTTTAGCGAAGCCTAGTCGATTGGCTAGCTACCCAACAGGGTTGTACCAAGGTTATCTTGATAAAGAGGGTAAATTGGTGGTCTCAGTTTTTACAGCTGATGGCTATCGGTTGGGGAGAATGCAAGTAATGGCAAATAGCAGTTCAAATTCAAGTGACAATAAACGGAACTTTAAACCCATTAATTATTCAGATAACTTAAAAGAGGAGACAGGATTTTCAACTAAGAAGTATAAAAAGGGACACCAACTACTCAATATCCATAGCTGGCGACCTATGTATACACAGCCGGAATATTCATTTACACTATATGGTCAAAACGTTTTAAACACTTTTCAAACCTCATTGGCTTATACGTATAATGAGAATGAAGGAAGCCATAAAGCCTCCTTTTCAGGCGCTTTTGGAGGCAGTTATTTGCAGCCTGTAGGCGGTATTGGCCAGACTTGGTCGCGTTCAGCCTATTTAAACAAAGACACCCTCGTAAACTGGAATGAATTTAATGCAAATATTGGCTTACAATTGCCTTTGAACCTAAGTGGACAAAACGCTTATCGGTTTTTAAATTTTTATTCGGGATACCATATTGATCAACTAAAATGGACGGGTATTGGGCAAAAATTGCTGAAAGACCAAGACAATTATTCTTGGCAAAGCAGAATTAGCTATCAAATGCAAGTGCAAAAAGCCATCCAACAAATTTATCCGCATTGGGGACAATATTTGCTAGCACAATATAAAACCAGTGTAACCTCAGCAACCGCAACTCAGCTATTATTGAGTAGCTCCTTTTATATTCCTGGTTTAATGAACAACCATAGCATTGTATTAACCGCAGCAATTCAAGCTAGGGATACCATGAACCGATACATATTTAGTAATAATTTTCCCTTTTCTAGGGGGTATCAGACGGTAGACTTCCCCAGAATGTGGAAATTTGGGTTTAACTACCATTTGCCGCTTTTATATCCTGAATGGGGCGTTGGCAATATTGTCTATTTCCTTAGAATTAGGGCCAATGCATATTATGACCATACTGTTGGTAAGAGTCTGCGTACAGGTACTCAATACCAGTTTAATACGGTGGGAGGAGAACTCTTTTTTGATACAAAATGGTGGAACCAACAACCCGTTTCTTTTGGGATTAGGTATGCAAGGTTACTCAATCAGGAATTTAGAGTTGCTACACAACCCAATATCTGGGAATTTGTGCTGCCCGTGAATCTTTTCTAAAAATTCAAGCCAATAATTTGGAGAAAAAGGGTCATATTTGCACCCAAATCGGGAAATCTTGGAAGATTTTCCACATTTTTTAGATTTTTTTCCACTTAATTTTCTTATTTCCGCTGCAAACTAATATCTTTGCAGCCCCAAAAATTGTATGTCGAAACAACCACTGATTAAACAAGATGGAGTAATTCTGGAAGCTTTGAGCAATGCTATGTTCAGGGTCAAGTTAGAAAATGGTCACGAAATATTGGCGACCATTTCTGGAAAAATGAGGATGCACTACATCCGCATATTGCCAGGTGATAAAGTGGGAGTTGAGATGAGTCCGTACGATTTGAGTAGAGGAAGAATTATCTTCCGATACAAATAAGAAGGAGCAAAAAGGGGATTAAAAATATTCAGGTACCAAATAAGTCGATACAGTAGCGATAGCGAAGTGGAGACGAAAGAAAAAACATTGTTATGAAAGTTAGAGCTTCTATCAAAAAGCGCAGCGTAGATTGTAAGATCGTGAAGCGGAAAGGAAAGCTGTATGTGATCAACAAAAAGAACCCTCGTTATAAGCAACGTCAGGGGTAATAAAAAGTGGTACTCATAATGGTGTGCCCTAACAAAATAGTATAAAACTTAAAATTAGAATATGGCTCGTATTGCCGGTATTGACTTACCAAAGAATAAAAGAGGAGAAATTGGTCTAACCTATATTTTCGGGATTGGCCGTTCAACTGCTCAGTATATTCTTACTAAAGCTGAGATTGACTTTAATAAAAAAGTGAATCAGTGGAACGATGAAGAACAAGGTGCTATTCGTAATATCATCAACACCGAATTTAAGGTGGAAGGTGCTTTACGTAGTGAAGTTTCTATGAGTATTAAACGCTTATTGGACATTGCTTGCTACCGTGGTCTACGTCACCGTAAAGGATTGCCTGTTCGTGGTCAACGTACCAAGACGAACAGCAGAACTAGAAAAGGTAAACGTAAAACAGTGGCCGGTAAGAAGAAAGCCGCTAAGAAATAATTGATCACTAGGTCAGGATGCTTGCATCCTGACCTAGTGCATTCATAAAATCCGTTGCAGCTTGGATCTTCCATTAGGAAAGGAGAGTGTAACGGTTCCCGAATCTGTTCGGGATTTTTCATTGTTAACGCGTCCTGATAAAACAGGACACACCTCAAAAAAGCAAAATGGCTAAACCACAAAAAACGCAGAACAGTGCTAAGACGGCTGCGAAAAAAAGAGTAGTAAAAGTTGATGCGGCGGGAGAAGTTCGTATCTCTGCTACTTTCAACAACATCATCATCAGTTTTACCAACAAATCTGGCCAAGTAATTAGCTGGAGCAGTGCAGGTAAAATGGGCTTCAGGGGTTCTAAGAAGAACACACCTTACGCTGCTCAGATGGCTGCTGCAGATGCTGCAAAAACGGCATTGGATGCAGGTCTTAAGAGAGTAGATGTATTGGTTAAAGGCCCGGGCAGCGGACGTGAAGGTGCTATCCGTTCATTATCTCAAAATGGTATTGAAGTAGCATCTATAAAAGATATTACACCGATGCCGCACAATGGTTGCAGGCCTCCGAAGAAGAGAAGAGTATAAAAGTTATAAAGTTGAAGGTTCTAGGTTGAGCCCAAAATTTGGATTTCTTAA
>JANOYH010000367.1:0-5699 GCA_031428775.1 Bacteroidota bacterium | reverse complement strand
ATACTTAGCATCCAATGCTGCTTTTTTCTTAGGATCTTTCTCTACAGGCTTAGAACCATTAATGGTTTGAACTTGTTTGATATTAGCCGCTACCTTATCATCAATCTCACCAAAATTGTTATAATAGATCACCCCAATATTAAAAGAGGCAATAGCATTTTGTGGATTTTTTCCAAATGCTTTTTTATAAGCTTCTACACCCTTTTTCTCATAAGCTGCTAATTTACTGCTATCATGCTTATCCTTTTCTTTGCTATCGTTCTTTACATTGATAAAGATCTCACCAAACTGTAAATAAGACATCTCTTGCATGGTACCAGCCGCGTCTGCCTTATCATAATAGGCTTCTTTTTCTGCTAAACCAAAGTTTCTATCGATATATTCGATCTCATAGTCCTCCCAGTTCTCTTTTGGAAATACTTCCTTGGCTAATGCTAAATATTTTTTGAAAGGCGCTTCTTTCTTATCATTCATATAAGTAATTACCAAAAACTTATAGATATCTAGGTATCCATCAGAACCAACTTTGGCCTCGGCTAATCTTGCATAATATTTGATAGCAATCTCAGGCTTTGTGGCATTTTGAGCTGAATATCCCGCGTACAACAATGATGTGGTATCAAAAGCCATCGTCTGGTCTTTGGTCATTTTATGCTGAAATAGTATATCACTATAAGTTACCGCATAAGAAAAATAGCCTGCTGCGGAATCCCATTTTTTATCATTAAATGCACGAATCCCATTATTGTATCCGTATGAATACATATCAAAAATGCCATCATTTCCCTTATCCTTGATCATTACATAAGTTGGATCCATACTGGCAATTTTCTGAAAAGCCTCATCCGCATCTTTAATGGCTGTTGGATATTTAGTTGCAGTTTTAGCCTCTCTACCCAGATTTGCATATATCCTGCTTCGATAATACCAATATTCTGGTTTAGCCAACGCTTTGGCATCTGTACTAAATTTGTCAATTTCAGTTTTTGCGTCTTCCATCTTGTTTAACAAAAGAACGGTATTCACTTTTTTATAATCCTGCGCCTGTGTACCCAATGTTACAAGTGCAATCATGGAAAGCAATAGAAGCTTCTTCATAAAAGGAGGGTTTATTATTGATTTTCAGTTTGTTGTGTATCAGTATCTAAATTTTCAGTTTGGTCGTTATCCGAAGTATTAGTATTGTTTTCTGTGGCATTTTCTCCATTCTCACCTTCTACAACTACAGCTTCTTCTCCATCCAAAACTATTTCTGTGACTACTTCGTCTTGATCTTCAATCTGTGAAATAGCGGCAATCTCATCACCTTCGTCTAATCGAATCAACTTAACTCCCTGTGTTGCCCTACCTGCTTCACGAATATCCTGAATACCTGTTCTGATGGTTACACCTGATTTACATGTTATGATCAAATCTTCTTTTTCAGTAACGTATAGGATTCCTACTAAGCTTCCCGTTTTTTCTGTCACGTTGATCGTCTTAACCCCCTTTCCACCACGGTTGGTAATACGATACTCATCAATTGGGGTACGTTTGCCAAATCCTTTTTCACTTACCACCAAAATCGTACGCGTTTCATCCGCTTTATTCACACAAATCATTCCAATTACTTCATCCTTTGTATCGTCTACATCAATACCGCCTACTCCAATGGCTCCTCTGCCTGTTGAGCGAACCTTGGTTTCTTCAAACCTGATGGCCCTTCCACTCTTTAAGGCTAACATGATTTCAGAATTCCCATCAGTCATTTTAGCTTCCAATAATTCATCCCCCTCAACAATTGTGATGGCATTTACACCAGTACTTCTAATCCTGCTAAAATCTTCCAATGAAGTCTTCTTGATAACCCCTTTCTTGGTACAAAGTACGATATAATGGCTCTGTACAAATTCCTTATCGTCTAATTTTTTTACTTCAATAATGGCTTTTACCTTATCGTCACCTGGCAATTGAATCAGGTTTTGAATGGCTCGGCCTTTACTTTGTTTTTCGCCTTCAGGAATTTCATACACCCTCAACCAATAACACCTTCCTTTCTCTGTAAAGAACATCATGGTATCATGCGTTGATGCTACAAACAAATGTTCCACATAATCTTCTTCTCTTGTTTTAGATCCTACAGCCCCTCTACCGCCTCTTCTCTGTTGTCTGTATTCTGTGGCAGAAGTTCTTTTGATATAACCTAAATGAGAAATGGTGATTACCACGTCTTCGTCTTCTATCAAATCTTCAATGCGCATTTCATCGGCCAGATATTGAATCTCACTTTTTCTTGCGTCACCAAATTTTTCTTTTACTTCTAATAATTCAGTTTTGATTAATTCAAATCGAAGAAACTCACTAACCAACAATTCTTTCAAACCTCTGATGGTTTGAATTAACCCATTAAATTCTTCTACAATTTTATCTCGCTCCATTCCAGTTAAACGCTGCAAACGGAGTTCCAATATGGCTTTTGCCTGAATTTCAGACAAGCCTTGTGCCTGCTTGTACAATTCATCAGTTAAGCCAGAGAACATATCTTGATTGAGGTACCAATTCTCTTCCTGACTCCTTAACATCAATGCATCTTTGGCTTCATCTGGTGTTCTGCTAGCCCTGATCAATTTGATTACCTCATCTAAATGATCTAAGGCTTTCAAATAACCTTCCAAAATATGTGCCCTTTCTTCTGCTTTGCGTAGTTCAAATTTTGCCCTACGAATCACTACTTCCATCCTGAATTCAATGAACTCCACAATCAATTCGCGCAGATTCATAATTTTTGGACGTCCCTTACTAATCACCACATTATTGGTTCCGTAACTAGTTTGTAATTCGGTGTACTTGTATAATTGATTGACTATTACCTGTGCAATCACATCTTTCTTTAAATCAATTACTATCCTAGTTCCTTCCCTGTTATTACTTTCATTATTTACGTGTGCAATGCCTTCTACCACTTTTTCATTCACGAGCTGACCAATTCTATCCGTCAAAGTATCCCTATTCACTTGATAAGGTACTTCTTTGATGATGATTTGCTCTTTCCCGTTGGCTTTTGTATCTATTTGAACCTTTCCACGTAAAACAACCCTTCCTCTACCCGTTAAAAGACCCTGCTTCACTCCTTCCATACCAAAAATGATCCCTCCAGTGGGGAAATCAGGTGCTTTTACAAAATGCGTCAACTCTTCGCAAGTAATTTCCTTGTTATCGATATAGGCAATACAACCATCTATAACTTCACTCAAATTATGAGGAAGCATGTTTGTTGCCATTCCTACTGCAATTCCCGATGAGCCATTCACCAATAATTGCGGAATTCGAGTAGGCAAAACGGTGGGTTCCCTTAAAGAATCATCGAAATTGAGCTGAAAATCAACCGTGTCTTTTTCAATATCAATCAACATGGCTTCAGCAATCTTGTGCAATCGAGCTTCTGTATAACGCATCGCTGCCGGCGGATCTCCATCCTGATTACCGAAGTTACCCTGACTATCAACCATAATATATCGCATGGTCCAGTTTTGAGCCATCCTTACTAAGGTATCATAAATGGAGGCATCTCCATGCGGATGAAACTTACCCATCACTTCACCTACAATACGGGCCGACTTTTTAAAAGGCTTATTGCTATAGTTACCCAATTCAGTCATGGCATATAAAACCCTACGGTGTACAGGCTTGAAGCCATCTCTTACATCAGGAAGCGCACGGCCAACAATAACTGACATCGAATAATCGATATAAGCCGTTTTCATTTGCTCCTCAATATTTACGCGAATGATGCGGTCATTATCGGTGGTTTGTTCTGGTGGTAATTGGTTGTCTTCCATGTAACTTTTCTAGTGATTTTTAGTTGTTTGTAAAAGTCTGTTTAAAGGGGCTTTTACAGGTGGGCGAAGATATGGTTTTTAAGGGTCAAAAACAGCTAAAAATGTTGGTTTTCAAGACTGTTTTATCCACATTGCTGTAGAAAAATTATAGGCTATATTTAGACCTAATTTTCAATATGAATACGCAACCTCATATCCTAGTTTTTGGCGCTGGAAAATCCACTTCAGTACTGATCCAATATTTAAAGAAAATTGCAACCGAAAAGCTTTGGAAGGTAACTGTAGCAGACTTTCAGCTAGAACTGGCCCAACATAAAGTAGGTATTCACGAATATGTTACTGCGGTTCAAATAAATATTGAAGACCGTCAAGCTCGACAAATTCTTATCCAATCTGCTAGCATTGTTATTTCCATGCTACCCCCTGCCCTACACTATTTTGTGGCATTAGACTGCCTTGAATTTGAAAAAAATCTGTTAACTGCCTCTTATATCGACGATCAAATTCGCGCTCTAGCCCCCTCTATACAAGAGAAAGGCTTACTTTTTTTGTACGAAATGGGTTTAGATCCAGGCATTGATCATATGAGTGCCATGAAAATCATTGACCAAATAAAAGAATCGGGGGGCCAAATAAACAGTTTTCGTTCTCACTGTGGAGGTTTGGTGGCACCTGAAAACGACAACAATCCCTGGCACTATAAAATCAGTTGGAACCCACGTAATGTGGTGCTTGCCGGTAAAGCTGGCGCAGGATTTCTGAAAGATGGGATACCCATTCATCTCCACTATCAGGAACTTTTTAATGCACAGGAAACGGTGGAGATCCCCGGTATTTACCCCCTTTCTTTCTACCCCAATCGCGATTCTCTCAGTTATATCCAATTATATCACTTAGAAGAAGCCACCACTTTTTTACGAACCACTTTGCGCTATCCTGAATTTATTGTGGGTTGGGCGGGTATTATTGGACTTGGACTAACCGATGAAATACATGAATATTTATTGAATGGACTCAGTATTGCAGCATTTTTTCGATTGCATTTTGACCACACAGGGCATAGCAACCTTTTACAACAATGCATACAACAAGCCCAGACTGACCCAATAGCCGGACATTTTTTACAACAATTAGCTTGCTTGGGAATTGATGACGATACTACTTTCTTCCCTTTCAACAATGGAACAGCCGCAAGGGTATTACAATTTTTATTAGAAACGAAACTGGCATTATTACCTGGCGAAAAAGATATGATTGTCATGCTCCATGAATTTGAATACCATATTGCTGGCGTTCACCATTACTTAACAAGTTCATTGGTAACATTGGGAACGAACGACCAACTTACTGCAATGGCCAAAACAGTTGGACTACCCTTAGGTATTGCCGCCAAATTAATTCTTGAAAAACAAATTAAGTTAACAGGCCTACACATTCCTATCTTACCCGAAATTTATCAACCCGTTTTAGCAGCACTGGAAAACGAAGGAATCATTTTCCAAGAAACAAAGGACTAACCTATGCCAGATTTATTTTCGCACTATCAACAAAAAGCGTCCAACATATCCATTCAAATTGCTGGAATTGATAAAAAACTAACTTATGCTTCCCTATTCAGACTTTGTAATTTTTTGTTGATAGTGCTTTCGGCTTATCAACTATTTTATGGATTTACTATAGCAAAACTGATGCTATTGCTTTTGGCCATAGTTGGATTTTTGGCTTGTATCAGTTGGTTTGTGAACCTCAAAAAAAATAAAAAACGATTTCTTTTTTTGCATGAAGTGATCATGAATGAATGGAATACTTTGCAAAATCATGCCAATGCTTTTCCAGATGGGCAGGCTTTTGATACGGGTGAAAGCTTTTGGGGCGACCTCG
>JANOYH010000366.1:0-20550 GCA_031428775.1 Bacteroidota bacterium | reverse complement strand
TGCACCATGAAGGTGCGTGGTGGGGAATGAATCCTTTTTTAAATGCAGATGGTTCGGCTTCTTCAACCAATTTTACTAACTACTTCTTTACTATTACTGGTTTTCACGGGTTTCACGTGTTCTCTGGAGTAATCATCAATATTGTGATGTTGATCATGACCTTAACGGATAAGTTTGAGAAACGCGGACATTATTTAATGATTGAAAAAGCCGGTTTGTACTGGCACTTTGTAGACTTGGTTTGGGTATTCGTATTCACCTGTTTCTACTTGATCTAAACAACCCTATTAAAAACCGACAAGAAGCTATTATATGTCACATACAGCAACACACGAAGAACACAGCGGCGGAGGCACCAAAGAAATTATTAAAGTAACTATTATTCTTTCTGTATTAACCATTGTGGAATTGATTTTAGGATTCTGGATGATGGGATTCCCAGAAGCAACAGCACAAGGCACTCGATTTGCTATTAAAGGCACCATTGTAATCTTAATGATGGCAAAAGCCTTTTATATAGTAGCTTATTTTATGCACTTAAAACATGAAGTCAAGAACCTGATCATGACTATCTGTGTTCCTTTGGCACTGTTTATTTGGTTTATTACCGCTTTCTTATACGATGGCAACTCTTTTAAAAACCTGCGCAATGATTATGATCCCTATTTTAAAGCGCAATCCACCATCAAAGTAGAAAAGAAAGAAACGCCTAAGCACGAAGAAAAACACGAAGAAAAACACGAGAAAAAACACGATGGATATTTAGACGAACCTAGAACAACACATTAATCATAAATAATTTGTTATTAAGCTTCGGATTTAATCCGGGGCTTTTTTATTGTATTACTTTTGCAAAATGAATAAGAACGCCATCTTAGGTTTATCTGTAGCCTTATTGGTACCAATAGGATGTTATTTGGCATTGAAATATTTCAGTGACACCGCCGTGGATATGCCTAGAAAATACCTACTTGATACCGTTGTAACAAGCGTAGTAAAAGGAAAGGAAATTAACGACAGCGTTTGGCATACCACGGCCAATATTCATTTGCAAAATCAATTGGGCGATAGCGTAAGCCTGTTTGATAAAACAGGCAAAATTTTAGTAGTAGATTTTTTCTTTACAAGCTGTGGTAGTATCTGTCCTAAACTTACCAGAAATATGGCCAAGTTGCAACAGTCCTTTATTACAGGTGGAAATGTTCGCAACAAAATTGATACTTCTATAGTTCAATTCATATCTTTTACGGTTGACCCGCAAAGAGATTCTGTAAGCGTTTTGAAAGACTATGCAGATAGATTTGGTGTGAATCATGATAATTGGTGGATGCTTACGGGAAGTCGGGATTCCATTTATAAATTTGCATTTGAAGAATTGAAAGTGGACAAATTCAGTGAAGAACCTATCTCACCAGATTTTGTGCATACAAGTAGATTTGTGTTGATTGACAAAGACCATTTTGTACGTGGTTATTACAATGGACTGGACTCAGTTTCAGTGGCAAAACTAGCTAGAGACATTGGTCTGTTGATGTTAGAGAAAGATAAAAAACAAAAGAGTACGGTATTTACTGAAATCATTAACCTGAGTTGGCTTTGGCTATTGATTGTATCGGCAGTAACCTTCTTTATGTTTTATATGCGGGGACGAAGAAAAATTAATGGATAATCAATCTGACTTAAACCAAACTTTTCTAAATTATGTTAGCAGCAACAATTTCAAAAAACGACAAAAAAGCCTATTGGTTAATCGGCATTTTCTCTGTAGTAGTATTCGTAGCCGTAAGTTTTTTGACCAAATTTAAACTAACGGTCGACTTGGGTTTTGACGTCCATATTTTTGCAGCATTTAACGCTTTTGTTAATGCAACCATTGCAGTATTATTAGTGGTAGCATTGGTAGTCGTTAAAAACGGAAAATATTTACTGCACAAACAAATCATGATGGGAGCACTAATTTTATCGGTGCTTTTTTTGTTGTCATATATAGCGCATCATTTATTAGCAGGAGAAGCAAAATTTGGAGACACAGACCACAACGGTTTGGTATCTGACCAAGAAAAAGAAGCGGTTGGTGGCATTAGACTATTCTATTTTTTCATCCTCATCACACATATTATTCTTGCAGCCATAATTCTCCCCTTTATTTTATTCACGGCGTATAGAGCCCTTACAGCTGAATTCGAATTGCATAAAAAATGGGCGAAAATTACTTGGCCACTTTGGTTTTATGTTGCCATTACCGGACCCATTATATTTTGGATGATCAAGCCTTATTATCATTAAGAATCCTTCGTTTTTAATCTATTGACAGCTCAATAGCAGGGTCCCAGTATTTCTTTTTAAAATCAATAATTATATCATCTTTCACAAACACTTTTTCTTTGGCTAGTAATTCTTCCATGAGAGTAGGGGTAGCAAAATGAGCCCTGCCACTTAGCATGCCATTTCTATTTACAACCCTATGTGCAGGAACTTTTGGTGTAACCTGGTGTGCTCCATTCATGGCCCAACCTACCATTCTAGCGCTCATCTTTGTTCCAAGATACGCTGCTACTGCTCCATAACTGGTAACCCTGCCTTTAGGGACCATTCGTACAACTGCATATACCTGTTCAAAAAAACTACTGTCTTTTTTTCCGCTGGGTAAAACTATTCTAATTTTTTCGATTGATTTTTTTTCGAATTTTGCCATAAAAAAATATTGAATTCAATACTAGAGATAATCCCTGATATCTGCTAATAAATCCATTATATCGTTTTATTTTGGCGTATGTTTTCTAACAAAATAGAACGCCTCGGTTCAGGAACTGCATCAAACTGAAAAGGGCAATGCCTACATCCATGCCCACAACAGTACCCCTTATTGATATGGTATTGTTCAGTGAAAACGAGGTTGCCGTTTTCATCATAATAATAATCAGGGTTATTTTGAAGTTTCCTGTTCACGTATCATCTGTTTAAGTAGTGCATCTTTTTCCAATGGCAAATCTTTGTTTACTTGAAAACTGAGGTAATGTATTCGATTGCTTTGTGCAATATCTAGTCCTTCATAATGCGTTTGAATCAATAACTCGGGCTTAATAGTAGGCAGACTATGCACATGGTCCGAATCTTCTAACACCTTAAGTTCAAATAAGTTCAAAACGGTTTTAGTAAATAGATATAAGTCTGGACTATCAGTTTTCAAATGTACCAATCCCTCCTTTCCCAAAACATGTTGATATAGCCTAAGAAACTTAGGATGCGTGAGCCTTTTTTTAGCCCTTGACCAACGAAGTTGTGGGTCAGGAAAAGTAATCCAGATCTCCGCAATTTCTCCCTCGGCAAAATAATCTGTAATCTTATCTATATGAGATCGGATAAATGCCACATTTTCCATTCCATCATCCAAAGCCGTTTTAGCACCACGCCAAATGCGATTGCCCTTGAGGTCAATTCCAATAAAATTTCTGTTGGGAAATAGTTTTCCTAATCCCACGGCATATTCCCCTTTCCCACAAGCCAATTCCAAAATAATGGGTTGATCATTTTTGAAATAGTCCTTCCATTTACCCTGCATATCTTGTGGGTATTCGTGAACATTAGAAAATGATTTGATGGCTTCGAAGCGAATGAGTTTTTTCTGTCCCATGCCAGCAAAACTAAAGTAAAAAGCCGTGATGTATAATAGTAAATAGGATGGCCATAAATATTGCTTAAATTACAACTATGCAAATTATCCATACCACGATTATGGATATTTCAAATGAATTTCCACATGCAAAATGATCGTTTCATACAAAGAATCAAAGATTTTGTACCCATTATTGAATGGCTTCCAAAATACAAAATCGGTTTTTTAAAATGGGATTTGGTTGCAGGAATCACATTGGCTTCATTTGTTTTGCCAGAATCCATGGCTTATGCTACGCTGGCTGGATTACCTACTTATTTTGGAATTTATTGTTGCTTGGCGGGTGGATTCTTTTTTGCCTTTTTCACTACATCAAAGCAAGTGGCAATTGGTCCTACATCTGCTATTTCCTTAATGGTGGGAACCACACTAGCGGTTTTATCTGGAGGCGACCCAGCCAAATGGGCCGCAATTGCAGCTTTAACAGCATTAGTGGTAGCAGGAATTTATTTTTTGGCATTTGCCTGTAAACTCAGTTCATTAGTGAGTTTTATTAGCGACAGTATATTACTAGGCTTTAAAGCGGGGGCCGCTCTTTCCATCATTTCTACACAGCTCCCTAAATTATTCGGTGTTGAAGCAGGAGGTAGTAATTTCTTTATTAGAATAGCACATTTAGTGGCACAGATTCCTGTGATGAATCTATATGTACTGGGCTTTGGAATAGTAGCATTACTATTGTTGATTGTAGGAGAAAAAACATTACCGGGTAAGCCAGTTTCTTTGGTGATTGTTATTGCGTCTATTATTATTTTATCGCTAACCAACTTTTCTGTTTATGGTATTCATGTTACAGGTTTTATTCCAAGCGGATTGCCTCAATTCCAAAGTCCTACTTTGCAAATGAAGGAACTTGACGGGGTACTTGAACTGGCCTTAGCTTGTTTTTTAATGGGCTTTATTGAAACTATTTCAGCCGCAAAAACATTTGCAATTAAAAATGGCTATCAAGTAAATTCGAGACAAGAATTATTGTCACTAGGATTTGCAAATTTAGGAGCAGCATTTTTTAGTGCTTATGTGGTTTCGGGCGGACTATCACAAACAACCATCAATGACAAATCTGGCGCAAAAACTCCTTTGGCGATTATTATTTGTTCTGTAACACTAGCTGTGATTCTTTTATTTTTTACCCATTTATTATCAAATCTACCAGAAGTTATTTTGGCAGTGATTGTATTGCATGCAGTAGCTGGATTGATTAAAATACAAGAGTTAAAAAAGCTTTTTAAGCTAAGTAAAATAGAGTTCGGCGTGGCAATGATTGCAATACTAGGCGTTTTGGTATTTGGTATTTTAAAAGGAGTCATGCTTGCAGTTATCATGTCACTATTGTTATTGATCAAACGCATTTCTCAACCCAATATAGCCGTGCTTGGAAAAATTGGAGAAACAAACCATTTTTCTGATATTGAAAGACATCCGGATAATATTCAAATTCGTGGGATCTTGATTTTAAGAATTGAAGCTTCAATTCTTTATTTTAACAGTGAATTTATTACCGAAAGCATTTATTCAAAAATTGAGGCATATCCTGATGAATTGCGATTATTGATTTTAGACATGTCGCCTTCTTCCTATGTTGACGTTGGTGGTTCTAAAATGTTATTGCGTTTATCAGAAGAAATGAAAAAAAAAGGAATACAGTTAGAAATTGTTGAAGCCCTTTCTACTGTAAGGGATATTTTGCGAAAAATTGGGTTGGAGCGCGTTACAGGTAAAATTAGTAGGATGCGATCTATTGAAGACGCTGTTGATACTTATTCAATTGAAACAAGTGGATAGAAATTATTTATAGTAAGTGAAATTCTGTTTACATTAAATATTTTTCAAATTCATGGTTGATGTCGAAATAAATGCATGAGATAAGCGTTATTCCTAGGACTTAAGCATTTTTTAATCGATACTAGTAATGCCCCAATTCATCCATCAAATTTTTGAGCAAGCGCTTTTTAAATGGCCGGATTTGCCTGCAGTAGAATTCAAAGAGCGCAGCATTTCTTATCTTGAATTGAACCAAAAGGCCAATCAGTTGGCTGAAATCATTTTTCAAACAGCCCAAGATCAACCCATTATTGGCATCAGCACTACAAGGGGAATTGAGATGGTGATAGGCGTTTTGGCTATTTTAAAAGCAGGGAAAGCGTATTTGCCGATCAATCCAACTTATCCTGTTTCGAGGTTGGGCGATATGATAGACAACGCCAAACTAACTTATTGCCTTTGCTTTGAAAAAGAAGCAAGCCTTTTCAAAGATTTAGTTTTAACGCCCATCCAATATGAATCAATAAAGAATGGGGTTACCGAAAATCAAGATTATCCTTTATTTGAACAAAGGGCTTATGTGTTATATACTTCGGGAAGTACAGGCAAACCAAAGGGCGTTGAACTTGGTCATCCTGCGCTGGTTAATTTGTTATTATGGCAAAAGCAAAATAGTGCAGCAGGTATTGGCACTAGAACACTTCAGTTTGCCCCACTAACATTTGACGCATCATTTGAAGACAGTTTTTCTACCTTAATTACGGGTGGAACCTTGGTTTTGGTAGAAGAACATATGTTGATAGAGCCTGAAAAATTATTACTACTAATTGATCAAAAAAATATTCATCGAATTTTCTTACCCTTTGTGGCATTGCAATACTTAACGGATACAGCTATTGCATTGAATATTTTTCCAAAGAATTTGAGGTACGTGATAACTGCTGGTGAGCAACTAAAAATCACCCCACAGGTGGTTCAATTTTTTTCTCAACTAAAAGATGCGATACTTTTCAATCAATATGGCCCAACTGAAACGCATGTGGTTACCTGCTTGAAATTAGAGGGAAATCCAAAGCAGTGGCCAGCCTTACCTACCATAGGTGTGCCGTTGCCAAATACGGGCATTCACATTCTTGATGAAAAAAGCCAGGTACTGCCAAATGGTGAAATAGGTGAATTGTGTATTTCTGGTACCTGTTTGGCCAATGGATATTTAAATAATGAAGCATTGACCAATGAAAAATTTGTTCATTGGCAAATGAAAGAAAACAAGTTAATCAGAATCTATAAAACGGGCGATAATGCGCGTTACCTACCTGATGGGAATATTGAGTTTCTGGGTAGGATAGATGATCAGGTTAAAATATTAGGACATAGAATTGAACCTGCAGAGATTGAAGTGGTGTTGACAGAAATTGAAGGGATAAGTCAGGCCGTTGTGCTTGCCTTGGATAATGGGAAAGGATCTAAAAGGTTGGTTGCTTATGTAGTAGAGAAAGACCAGAAAAAGGATGCGGATGCAATAAAAAAATTATTGCAAAAACGCTTGCCGGCATACATGATTCCGCCAGTATTTGTTTGGATGGACTCTTTTCCAAAAACAAGTAGTGGGAAGGTTGATAAAAAGGCCTTACCCAAACCTGAAATGAAAAGGCCGGATACAGCAGTGTTGTATAAATCACCAGCAACTGATTTAGAAAAACAAGTAGCCAATATTTGGAGCGACCTTTTGTTCATAGACAATATTGGTGTGGACGATCATTTTTTTGAATTGGGTGGTAATTCATTGTTGGCCATTCAATCTATTGCGCGCATTCAACAAAAATTGGCTGTAAAGCTTCCTATCACTGCATTGTACCAGTATCCAACTATTGCTGGTATCACAAGATTTTTGAACAAACCTGCTAAATTGACAAAAAATGCAATCGTGCAGGAAAATAATCATGATCAAGGACAGGATATTGCCATTATTGCTATGGCAGGAAGATTTCCAGGTGCAGATACTATAGAATCCTTTTGGGAATTATTAAAAGCTGGAAAAGAAACCGTTTCATTTTTTTCTAAAGAAGCGCTTGATGCTTTTATTCCAGAAGACATCATCAACGATCCAGATTATGTTCCTGCTAGAGGAATCATCAATCATGCTCAAGAATTTGACGCCGAGTTTTTTGGGTTTAATCCCAAACAGGCATTGCTCACTGATCCACAACAAAGAATATTTCTAGAATTGGCTTGGGAGGTTTTGGAAAAAACGGGATACCTGCCTTCAAAATATGCAGGAAGGATTGGTTTGTTTGGAGGTACTGGAAACAATACTTATTACCAAGAAAATATTCTAACTAATAAGTCATTGGTGCAGCAGTCGGGCGCCTTTCAAGTGATGACGTATAATGAAAAAGATTATGTTGCCACTAGGGCTGCTTTTGTACTGAATTTGCAGGGTCCGGCTGTTAGTGTTCATTCAGCTTGTTCAACCTCACTCCTTGCCATTGCACAGGCTGTAGATAGTATTAGAAATGGCGATAGTGATATTGCACTGGCTGGTGGTGTAGCCATCACGTCTCCTATTAAAAGTGGACATCTCTATCAAGAAGGCGCCATCTTCAGCAAAGATGGTCATACCTGTACTTTTGATACCAATGCAACTGGAACCGTTTTTAGTGATGGTGCTGGAATGGTTTTACTCAAAAACAAAGCAGCAGCCGAGCGTGATGGCGATACCATTTATGCGTTAATAAAAGGGAGGGGTGTAAATAACGACGGAGCTGGCAAAGGCGTTTTTACAGCGCCATCAGCAGATGGACAAGCCTATGTAATTAGTAAAGCACTGGCAAATGCTGGACTTAATGCCCATCAAATTAGCTATGTTGAAGCACACGGCACGGCAACACCTCTAGGCGATCCTATTGAATTAGAAGGTTTGCGTATGGCTTTTGAAGATTGCAATGAAAAACAGTTTTGTGCAGTAGGGTCGGTTAAAAGCAATATCGGCCATCTTACTGCTGCATCTGGTGTAGCAGGCTTCATCAAAACCGTATTGGCATTATACCACCAACAATTGCCAGCTTCCATTAATTGTACCCATCCAAATGAACATTTTAATTTTGAGTCGAGCCCATTCTATATCAACACAAAATTAAAAGACTGGTCAGATCCCGCACAAAGATTTGCAGGTGTTAGCTCATTTGGCGTAGGAGGCACCAATGTGCACGTCATACTGGCTTCTTATCAAAACAAATTAGCGGTATCCGGTCACACTAAAGATTGGCAACTAGTTACCCTTTCTGCTAAATCGGACCATAGCCTTGCAGCCTATCAACAAAAACTAGTTGCACTACTTGAAAAAGAGCCTAATATCCCTTTAGCAGATATAGCGTACACACTTCAACTAACAAGAACAGATTTTAATCATCGCACTTTTTTTATTGCTTCAGATGGGAAAAGCCTATTGAACCAATTCAACGAATCCTATACAAGCAATCGTTTCCATTTGAAAGAAATTAATGGCAAGATTGCTTTTTTATTTCCAGGTCAAGGTGCACAGTTTACGAATATGGGGGTCGACTTATACGCACAAGAACCCATTTTCAAACAGGCAGTTGATACCTGTGCAGAAATTCTCTTGCCAATGTTAGAACTTGATATCAGGACAATTCTTTATCCAATATCAACAGAGCTAAATGAGCTTGAAAAAATTAGTGACACAAAATTTACCCAGCCAGCAATTTTTGTGGTGGAATACGCTATGGCTTGCCTATGGAAGCATTGGGGTATTGAGCCTTCTATTTTAATTGGACACAGTATTGGGGAATTTGTGGCTGCACATTTAGCAGGCGTTTTTGATTTGAAAGACGCACTTTCAATGATTGCAAATAGAGGGAAATTAATGTCGGCCCTACCCAATGGATGTATGTTAGCGGTAAGGGCTTCAGTTGCAGATATCAGTGATTTATTAAAGGAAGACATTTCCATTGCAGCTATCAATAGTGCTAATGCATTGGTTTTAGCTGGACCAATTGAATCTGTTTATTTATTAACTAAAGAGCTGGATGCAATTCATGTTGCTAACTCTTTTCTGAAAACCAGTCATGCTTTTCATTCAAGTATGATGGGTTCTATGATTATTCCATTTAGTGAAATTTTGGAAAATATTGTTTTACACGCTCCAACAATTCCTATCATTTCAACAGTAACGGGTCATTTGGTTGATGAAAAATTAATGACCGATAAAAAATATTGGGCCAATCAAATTATGGCAACGGTTCAATTTGCAGAAGCAATGAATAGCCTCTTAGCATCAGATATTCAAATAGCTATAGAAGTTGGTCCGGGTAATGTAACCAGTAAATTATTGCAACAAAGAGCGGGTAAAGATTTTGTGGCTTTAGGTGGGTTAGACGCTACAGGAACCAAGTCGGGTTTGCAATCTATGTTGAATGCACTTGGACAAATTTGGTTGCACGGAGTAACGCCAAATTGGATGAATTTTTATGCATCTCAAAAAAGAGTCAAATTAGATTTACCAACTTATGCATTCAATAGAAAAACCTATTGGTTAGAACCATTCATTCAGAAAAATAACACCATTGATTTAAAGCAACCTGAGGCAACTATCGAGCCAATAGAGAAAGCAATGGAATTGGCACAACCTAGTCAACATTTGTTTGTTGGAAGATTGGTGAAATTGTTGGAAGACACGTCTGGACTTAATTTAGCAGGGGTTAACCTATCCTCAAGCTTTATAGAGCTAGGGTTAGACTCCTTATTACTGACACAGATAGCCATCAACTTAAAAAAGGAATTTGCCATTCCTATAAGTTTTAGACAACTCAATGAATCTTTATATACCATTGAATTGTTGGTAAACTATTTAGAAAATAATGTTGAACAAAAAGAAGGCAATGCCATACAGAAAAAAGCTACTATCAATCTTGAAATTTCGCCTGATGAGCTAATAGAATTAAAGAAACCATTTGGCGCAAGTGCAATAATTGAAAAACAGAAATCAACTAGTTTAACACCTTTGCAAGAATTGTTTTTAGAAAAGCTCATTGATCGATATAATAAAAAAACAATTGGCAGTAAAAATTATACGGGTAAGTATCGTGATTGCATGGCAGACCCTAGAGTGGTATCAGGATTTAAACCACTCACCAAAGAAATAGTTTATCCTATTGTTGTTAATCGTTCTAAGGGTAGTTGGTTATGGGATATTGATGGTAACGCTTACATTGATACCTTAAACGGATTTGGTAGTAACCTCTTGGGATATCAACCAGAACTGATCACAAAGGCATTACAAAAACAAATAGAGAAAGGATATGAAGTTGGTCCACAGCACGAACTTGCTGGTGAGGTATGCAAACTGATTTGTGGCTTTACGGGTTTTGAAAGAACGGCATTGTGTAACACTGGTTCTGAAGCAGTATTGGGCGCTATGCGTATAGCTAGAACCGTAACGGGCCGTTCTATCATTGTTGCTTTTAGTGGGTCCTATCATGGAATTATTGACGAAGTCATCGTTCGGAGTACACATAGTGGAAAGTCGTTTCCAGCAGCAGCGGGTATCATGCAAGAAGCTGTTCAGAACATGTTGATTTTAGCGTATGGTACTGAAGAAAGTTTGCAAATCATTGCTCAAAGAGGGGCTGAAATTGCAGCAGTATTAGTAGAACCTGTTCAAAGTAGAAGACCAGAATTTCAACCCATTCGTTTTCTACAATCATTGCGAAGAATTACTAAAGAAACAGGAGCTGCTTTAATATTTGATGAAGTAATAACGGGATTTAGGATGCATGGAGGAGGTGCACAATCGCTATTTGGTATAAAAGCCGATCTAGGAACTTATGGTAAAGTAATTGCTGGTGGATTACCCATTGGGGTCATTTCAGGAAAAAAAGATTGGATGGATGCCCTTGATGGTGGTACATGGCAATATGGTAATGATTCTATACCTGAAGCTGGGGTAACTTATTTTGCTGGAACATTTGTACGCCATCCGTTGGCACTTGCTGCATCAAAAGCGATGTTGGAATATATGCTTCACAAAGGTCCAGCTTTACAAGAAGGACTAACCGCAAAAACACAAATACTGGCAGGAGCATTGAACCAAATTTGCAAGTCAAATCAATTGCCCATTTATATTGCGCAGTTTGGGTCACTTTGGAAAATAAAATACAAAAGTCCGATACCTTATAGTGAACTCTTGTTTACTTTAATGCGCGAAAACGGCATTCATATTTGGGATGGATTTCCTTGTTTTTTAACCGAAGCACATACAGAAAAAGAAGTTGAAACTATTATTGAAGTATTTGATACCTGCATCAAAGAAATGATAGCAGCTGGTTTCTTTGTGCCCGATATTAACGAGGTAACAGAAGAGCATACTATTAATTGGGATCTGGCTCCTATACCGGGCGCTAGTATTGGAAGAGACAAAGTAGGAAATCCGTTTTGGATCATTCCAAATGCGTTAAGTAAAGAAGTGTATACTGGTCCGCCCATTGAAAAAGTGATTCCTGTAACAGCATCCCAATTAGAAATTTGGTTAAGTTGTTATATAGGTGGAGAAGACGCGAATCGTGCATATAATGAATCTATTTCATTGCGTTTAAATGGTCCGATTAACATAGATGCATTGCAGAAATCCATGCAACAATTGGTAAATAGACACGAAGTATTACGTGCTGTTTTCAGTCTCGATGGCAAAACCATGTCTGTCTATGAACAATTAAACATAGCCATCAATTACCAAGACTATTCGGGTCTTTCTAACGGGCGTCAGTATGATGTTATAGAAGTGTTTAATAGAGCAGACGCTAGAAAATCATTTAATTTATTGGATGGTCCACTTGCACGATTTACCATTTTTAAATTATCAGAAACTGCTTGTTATGTATCCATTACAGTACATCATATTGTTGGGGATGGATGGTCGCTAGGTGTACTCTTACAAGACTTGGGTAAATTTTATACGGCCAAGCTGAAAAATCAGTTAGTCCAATTTAAAGGCGAATCTAATTTTAGCAGCTATGCAAAAATGCAAAATACCTTTAAACAAACGGAAGCATTCAAAAAAACGGAAGCCTATTGGTTGAACCAATTTAAAGACGAAATACCAACTTTAAACCTTCAAACCGATTTCTCTAGACCTCCAATCAGAACGTATCAAAGTCAAAGAAATGATTATCCACTAAGAAAGGATTTAATTATCGGATTGAGAAAAATGGGCACTGGTGTTGGTTGTAGTTTTGTAACCAGTTTGTTAGCTGCTTTTGAAGTGTATTTACAAAAAATTAGTAGGCAGAAAGACATCATTGTTGGACTACCAACTGCGGGTCAATTAGCAACTGGCATGAATGAATTAGTAGGGCACTGTGTTAATCTATTGCCGATAAAGAGTAGTTATCAAGGAGAAATTTCGTTTTCGGATTATTTGAAACGGAGAAAAACGGAATTGTTAAACGACTATGAACACCAACAAATCAGTTTTGGCACTTTGTTACAAAAATTAAATATCTCCAGAGACGCATCATTGGTGCCTTTAGTCCCCATTGTGTTCAATATTGATTTGGGAATGGATAAGGGCGTGTCATTTGATGGATTGAAATATGAATTATTGTATGAGCCAAGGGCTTTCGAAAATTTCGAAATATTTTTAAATGCAAGTGGTACAGAAGAAAAATTGGTATTGGAGTGGTCTTATAATACCAGATTGTTCAAACCTTCTACCATCAATAGAATGATGAATGAATTTGAACAACTGCTCGCTAATATCATAGCATTGCCCAATAATAAATTGAACGAAATTCATATTGGAAAGAAGCAAGACCTTTTTGAACAAGCCATTAAGAGGAATCCGCCAGCAACATACTATCCGAAAGACAAAACATTGGCACACCTGATACAGGAAATGGCGTTGAATATTCCAGACTGTATTGCCATTGAACAAAATGGAAAGTCAATCACCTATCAAACATTTAATCAGCAAGCAAATCAACTAGCAGGATATTTATCTGAGCTGGGAATCAAAAATGGTCATATTGTAGCAGTGGCAATGGACAGGTCGATTGAGATGGTAATTACGCTCTTGGCTATACAAAAGCTTGGTGCAGCGTATTTACCCATTGACGTGAATTATCCAATGGAAAGGATAGAATTTATGTTGAATGATGCTGCCGTAAAATGTTTGCTAGTATCAAAACCATATAAAGAACAATTTAAAGCGCAACCACATACAATTATTATAGAAGATATTTGGGAAAAGCTACCTCAGTTTGCAACTGAAAATGCACCCATTCCAGCCAACGGCAATAGCCTTGCTTATGTACTGTATACTTCTGGTTCATCAGGCAGGCCCAAAGGTGTTGAAGTTGAACAACATAGTTTGGTCAATCTTTTTTTAGCATTACAACATGAACCGGGTATTTCTACACAAGATCGATTTTTGGCTATTACAACCATTGCATTTGACATTGCAGCAATGGAAATCTTTCTACCTCTCATTGCAGGTGCTACCTTGGTATTGGCTAACGACATTGAAGCAAAAGATGGGCGTTTAATTTTAGAAAAAATATCGCAAGATAACATCTCTATCATATTTGCTACACCAGCATCTTGGCAAATGGTATTAGAAGCAGGATGGGATAAACCCCTGCCAATAAAAGCGTTGACTGGAGGAGAAAATCTTCCGGTAGAATTGGCTGATAAATTGCTTGTTTTATGCAAACAGGTTTGGAATTTATATGGGCCTACTGAAACAACTATTTTATCTACAGCAAAGCGTATTAAAGAAATCAATGCAGTAGTAACTATTGGAAAACCAATGGCTAATACACAGGTGTATATTTTAGATGAATCATTGCAACCATTGCCAGAAACGGTCATTGGAAATATTTATATTGCCGGAGATGGATTGGCTAGAGGATACATCAATAACCCTACCCTTACTAACGAAAAATTTATTCAAAATCCTTTTCAAGACAATCCTGCTGTTAAAATGTATCAAACAGGCGATCTTGGAATCTATTTAAACTCAGGCGAAATAGTTTACATGGGTAGATCTGATGATCAAGTGAAAATTCGTGGATTGAGGATAGAATTGGGAGAGATTGAGCACCAACTTAAAAAGCAAGATGCGATAAAAGATGCAATAGTAATAGTAAGGGACGAACTGCTGGTAGCTTTTTTTATTCCAACCAATGGCTTTAAAACAAACATGATTGACAAATGGAAACTTGAATTGAATCAAGTATTACCTAGGTATATGGTGCCGAATGAATTTTATCAAATTTTGCAATTTCCATTAACGCCAAATGGCAAAGTCAACAAAAAAGCTTTGCCTAAAAACCCACAAACAGTTCAGAACAAATTTGAAGCACCAAGAAATAGTATGGAAGAAATTATTTCTATTATTTGGATGAATGTATTGAAAAAAGAAAAATTGGGTGTCAGAGACAATTTTTTTGAGCTAGGTGGTCATTCTAATTTAGCCGTCATGGCCATAATTCGATTGGAAAAAGAAACGGGTATTCGATTGCCTGTATCGGCTATATTTCAATCACCCACTATAGAAGAATTGTCAAAATTGGCTATGTCGAATGACAAAGATAAAATCAATCTTGAATCTGCAAGAATCAGTGCCATTGTTCCATTGAAACCAACAGGAACAAAACCGCCACTCTTAATTGTGCACGGCTTTAACATGAGTGTATTAATGTTTATGCCTATAGCCAAATTATTGGACAAGGAACAGCCAGTATATGGACTTCAACCCAAAAACTTGCATAGGCTAGATCTTCCGATGTTGACAATGGAAGAATTGGCTACAGAATACATTCAAGAAATACTAGAAAAGCTGCCTAGTGAAAAGTATGCCTTGGCTGGATATTCCTTTGGAGGTTTTGTAGCTTTTGAAATGGCCAAACAACTCAGAAGTATGGGCAAAACGGTAACCATGTTGGCTATGTTTGATTGTAATTCAGAAACGGGTTATTTTAAAGAAGCAACGCATAAAAGTATGTTGCGTAAAGTCTATAGGCAATTTCCAAAGATGTATTTCATTTTGAAATCGGCCACAAATTATCCGGAAGAAACGATTACCTATCAAAAACGTTTCTTGAAAAACAAATGGAGGGCGATTACAAAAAATGGAAAATCAAGTGGTGAAGAAGAATCTCTAAAACATATTTCTTTATTAGACATCAGGTACGAATATGCATTATTGCACTACCAAATGCACTTATCAGCAAATGATATTGATCTTTTCAGGGTACAAAAAAGAATCTATTTTGTACCTGATCAAGTATACCTTGGTTGGAGGAAATATACTATGCGTAGTGTTTTTGTACATGAAGTACCGGGTGATCATAAAACCTTTTTAATGCATCCTAATCAAAAAGAATTTGCAAAAGTGTTGCAGTCTGTATTGAATAAGAGAAATCAATAAGTGTTTCTGAAAATTCGAAACTCATTTTAATAGATAGGCATCAAACTTTCTTTATTTATACTAAAGCGTTGATGATTTGGGTCAACAACATGATTAAATATTTCTAGACTTAAAGGCTTACTGATAAAGTCGAAAATTAAAGCATTATTTTTCGCTTTTTTCAAATCAGATGCATCGATAGATGATGTCAAAATTATAACCTTGCTCATGAGAAGTATTTCTTTTGAGAATTCTGCAAAAACTTGTAAAAATTCCCATCCATCCATTTCTGGCATATTGATATCAAGAAAAATGAATGCAGGAAACTCAGTTTGATCTATGCGAATTAGGTTGTTTAGTAAAGTAAGTGCCTCTTCTGCGCTTGACACTGCGGTAATTTTTGTTACTTGTTCGCTAATCTCAATTACTCTATTATTGATCATATTGATGATTACGTCATCATCAATCAATAGCACATGATTAATTTTTTTCATTTTTAATTGTTTTATTTACAAGGGGGAATTTAATTTTGAATTCAGCACCTAAATTAACTTCGCTTTCCACATTAACCGTTCCACCTAGTGATTCAATTTGTACCTTAACTAAGTTCAATCCAATTCCTTTTCCTGGAATTTGATTGCCATGAAACCTTTTGTATAAAGCAAATATCTTTTCTTTATTCTTTACAAGATCAATGCCCATCCCATTGTCTTTAACAGAAAGACAAATAAATGAATCATCAATTTTTGTTTGTAAATGAATTTTCAAACGTTTATTGGGCATTCGATATTTGAGTGCGTTGGATAAAAGGTTATATAGGATACTGTGACAGTAACTTTTTACTGTATTTAAATCGGGTGCGTTGGAAAAATCTGAAGTAATCAGTGCATTTGATTCCTTAATTTGCACTGAAAGTAAAAGTTTGATTTGAAGTAATTCTTCTTCAAAAAACACTGGCTCTATTACCTTATTTCCTGCATCTTGAAGCGATAAGATTTCATTTAAGTCGCTAATTACATTGTCTAATCTGATTACTTCATCAGCAATTGTATGTAATAGCTCAGGTCTTTTTTCTTGACGTTCAATGTCTTTGTCAATTAAAAATAGGAGCCCCTGTATTTTAGCAATATGTGCACGTAAATTATGGGATACAATGTAGGCAAATTGGCTAAGGTCCTTATTTTTATATTGTAATTGCTTAACCATTTCCATCACTTCAAATTCTATTTTCTTGCTGTCTGTAATATCTTGACATGTGCCATTTATACGAATGGGTAGTCCGTTTTCATTCTTGATTACTTTCCAATTTTCTAACACATATTTTATCTCACCAGTTGAGGTTACTATCCGGTGTTCAATAGTGTTTAACTTTTTATTTGAGTAAGACATTTTTAAGGCCTTATTCACTCTCTCAAAATCATCTGGATAAGTATGTTTAAAAAAGAGTTCCATTGATGGGATGAATCTATTCGGATTAACTTGAAATATTCGATAGGTTTCTTTTGACCAAGTAAGTGTATTGTCAGACATATTAATTTCCCAGCTGCCAATCTTTGCAATAGTTTGGGCTTCGTTGAGTCTTGCACTTTCTTCTTGAAGTTCAGTAGCAAGTATCTTATATTCATTTTCACTACTTTTTAGTAGTTTATTTGAATGTATTTTTTCTGTAAAATCGCGGATATTGCATTGTATCACTTTTTGATTGTTCTCAGCGTATACATTACTGACAAACTCTACATTCATTGTTCTACCATCTTTGGCCTTAAGAGGAATGTCTTCATAACGGATATATTTGTTTATTTTCAATTCTTTGAAAGCTTGTTTCGATTCAGCAACATCTTGGAACAAACCGATTTCCCAAAGATGTTTTCCGATAAACTCCTTATATGAGAACCCAAGAAATTCAATCATAAAGGGGTTTACGTCTATGATTTTACCAGACTTTTCGTTCAATATTAAAATACCATCTTTGGCGGATTCAAATAAACGACGGTACCTGATTTCAGATAATTTTAATGCAATTTCTGTATTATCAATTGCAGCATTGTGCGAACTGAGTGCAGTGAGTATGCCAGAATTGAAATGTTCATTATTCTTAATCATAAGTGCAAAGATTTCTTTTCGCAAGGTAATAGCAATTAAATAGGAATTATTGCATAATGATGCTTTTTAGTTATAGATTTTACAGGTTACATTTCAAAAGCCAACATACGGAACCCCTTCAACCAAACTGTTTAAAATCTTAATAACTGATGATTGAGTATTTCAAGGACTAGCTGTCTTAATAGTACACTCCTTTAAAAAAAAATAGTAAAATAGTCCTATTAATTTTGCCATTAATTGATTTATTAAGGCTTCTATTAATCCCTCAAACGTTTCTTGCAGTAATATTTGTGACGAAACGTTTGCTATATGAAAAGGGCACTTACCTCAAATGTAGACTTTATTGATCCTACAATTGGCAATGTTGGCCAATTATTAGAGCCAACAAGGCCAACAGTGCAACTTCCTAATCAACTTATTAGGGTAACCCCTCAAAGAAAAGACTTCCATGATGATCAGATTTCAAGTTTCCCATTAACAATTGTTTCTCATCGATTAGGACAAGTATTTTCATTAAAACCAGCTATGGGAGATATAACACTAAATAGCTGGCAAGCTAAAATGGCTTACGATCATAACCTAGAAATTAATAAGCCATGGCATTATGAAACCTATTTAATTGAAGATGAGATTACGGTTGATTTTACAGCTGGTAAAAAAACGGGGATCTACCGGTTTACATTTCCAGAAGGGAAAAGCAAATCTTTGCTTTTGGGAGTATATAATGAGGGAAAATCATCCTTTAACTTTTTGTCATCTAAAGAGATAACTGGAGTTGAAATATACCATGAAGATATTAAAGTTTTCATGTATGGCGTTTTAAGCATGGATGGAACTCTAGGTATAGTTAAAAACAATCAGCTACAGTTTACCCGAAATATTGAAGGTACAAGTGCCAAAGCTTTTATCACTTTTCCAGCATCAACCAAGGAAGTGGAGTTTAAATATGGCATCAGCTATATCAGTGCTGAACAGGCAAAAAGAAATTACGAAAAGGAAATAAGCAATAAGAGTTTTCAATCTACACTTGAAGAAGGTAAAATGGCATGGAGTTCAGTGATGTCTCAGATAAATGTAGAAGGAGGAACTGAAGGAAAAAAACGGCGGATATGGGCCATCCTTATTGATCAATACTGTTCCTTCAGAAGCGTTGGTAAAGTTTACGCCAACTATCACTACCGCTGGACGCTTTCATATTTATATGTATTATCCTAAACAACAAGGCGCATCAACAATCACTACTATTCAAATATTCGATGGTAAAAATGTCAGTATAAATAAAATCAACAAGAATGATATAATGGTAGTAGGACAAACTTCAGGTGAATGGGTATCTTTAGGAATTGCTGATCTTCCCGCCGGCAGAAAAGCATACGTAGAAGTGTTGAATTCAGGTGCAGACGGTGCTATTGTGGCTGATGCTGTTTTATTTGTTCCGGAAAAATCCAGACTATTTAATAACAAATAAGATTGCTATTGAAGTTGACAACCAGAGTGTCAAAGAATTGTAAAATTATAATAATAAAAGTAAATAAATACTTTTATTAAAAATTAGTGTATACCTTTGCTGTATTAAATCATCTAAAATTCAGTTTATGCAAGCAACAGCCGAAAATATCCTCAACGTAACATTATTGGAACCAAGACAAAAGCATCCTACCATTTTTGTACGTTTTGATGAACTATCAGCAGGTGAAAGTTTAACCATACATAACGACCACGACCCTAAACCTTTGTATTATCAATTGCAGGGCGAAAGAGGCAACATTTTTAACTGGGAATACCAAGAGCAAGGTCCTGAATGGTGGGTAGTAAAAATAACAAAACGGATTACAGGAGAAAGTGACGAAACCCTGGGACAAATTGCCGCCAAAGATTTGCGTAAAGTGGAAGTGTTTAAAAAATATGGACTGGACTTTTGTTGTGGTGGAAAGAAAACAGTGAAAGAAGCCTGTACTGAAAAAGGCCTGGATGTTACCAAAGTTGAACAGGAGCTACAACAGGCTGATAAAATGCCATCCTCACGCCCATTACCATATGGAGATTGGAGCCTGGATTTTCTGGCAGATTATATAGTTAATACCCATCACAGTTATGTGAAAAAAACCTTACCTGATATTGTGGCCTATGCAACTAAAGTTATGCAGGTGCATGGTAATCAGCATCCCGAATTAATACGCATCAATCAATTGATTATTGAAATAAATGCTGAATTAACTAGCCACATGGTTAAGGAAGAAAAGATATTATTCCCTTATATTAAAACATTGGTTGCTGCAAAAGATCATACGCAACCATTACAGGCCACTCATTTCGGATCGGTACAAAATCCTATCAATATGATGGAGATGGAGCATGAAATGGTGGGGAATAATCTTGCAGAAATCAGAGAACTGTCTGCTAATTATACCTTGCCTGAAGATGCCTGTGCCAGCTATAGTTTACTTTACCGTATGCTGGATGAATTTGAAGATGACCTGCATTTACACATCCATCTTGAAAACAATATCCTGTTTCCAAAGGCGCTGGAAATAGAAAAGCAAATCAATCTGTTTCCTTAATATTTTGAATAATAATGACT
>JANOYH010000365.1:0-2244 GCA_031428775.1 Bacteroidota bacterium | reverse complement strand
GTGGTCCAAATGGTGGTTTCTATATTACCGAAGAAGCAAAACTTTTGCCCATTAGAAAAGTATTAGAAGCTATGGATGAAAGTGATTTGTTTGTTAAGTGTATACTGGGACTAAATAACTGTTCAGAAACCATGCCTTGCCCCATGCACTACCAATACAAACCCATCAAACAACAATTGGTTAAATTGTTTGAAACAAAAACCATTATGCAATTATCGGACCCAACACAGGAATCTATATTTTTGGTAAACAACTCTTTATAAACTTGCCATATCAATTACAAATCTATACCGTACGTCGCTTTTCAACATTCGCTCGTACGCTTCATTAATGTCTTTCATTTTAATGATTTCAATTTCCGAAACAATATTGTTTTCACCACAGAAATCTAGCATCTCTTGGGTTTCAGCAATACCACCTATTAATGATCCTGCTACAGATTTTCTACCAAGAATTAATGGTACTGAGTTTAAGAATGGCTCTAGTCCACCTAAATAACCCACCAATACCAAAGTTCCATTAATTGTTAATGTAGTTACATAGGGATTTATGTCGTGTATATAAGGAACCGTATCAATAATTAAGTCAAACTTTCCTTTTACCGCTGTCATTTGATTATCATCTGTAGAAATAATTACAGCGTCTGCACCCAATGCCAATGCATCTTTTTCTTTTCCGGGGGTTCTGGAAAATAGCGTTACATGGGCACCTAAGCCTTTTGCCAATTTGATGGCCATATGTCCCAATCCACCTAAACCCACAACTGCCACTTTAGATCCTTTCCCCACTTTCCAATGGCGTATAGGCGACCAAGTAGTAATACCTGCACATAAGAGTGGCGCAGTTGCCGCTAAATCCAAATTTGAAGGCACTTTCAATACAAAGTGTTCATCAACAACAATACTTTGCGAATAACCTCCAAAAGTTCTATTGCCTAAGTGCTTGTCCTTTCCGTTATATGTTCCTGTAAATCCATTTAAACAATATTGTTCTAAGTCCTGCTTGCAACTATCACAGGTTTGACAAGAATCAACCAAACAGCCTACTGCGGCAAAATCACCCACTTTCAATTTGGTTACATCGGATCCAACTTTGATTATTTTTCCTACAATTTCATGCCCCGGCACGGATGGATAAACTGTACCACCCCAATCATTTCTTGCTGTGTGCAAATCGGAATGACAAACACCACAAAACAGAATCTCGATTTCAATATCATGTGCGGTAACTTCTCGTCTAACAATATTCATTGGTATCAACGCATCTTTAGGAGATACTGTTCCAAAGGCTTTTGTGTTTGTATTATTCATCTTATTTCTTTTTAAAAGGCAATTCCAAAACTGCTTTAAGTGCTGGCTTTTCTGTCCTATCTCTATTCCATAACAAAGGATAGTTTGTTCTGTTCGGAATAGGATAATTATTTTTCCAATTCATGCCATCTTCAACCCCCCAAAGGGTAACCCTAGCAATCTTTTCTCTTCGTTGATAAAAAATCGCAAACAGTTCTTTGTATCTATTTGCCAATAAGGTTTGCATACTATCAGGTAGTCCATTTTTATATGGATCAAGAAATAGTTTAAACTCTTCTAATTGAAATTGTTTATCTGACATGCCCTGACCAATGATCTGCCCTTCTTTGGTAAGCGGCAACACATCAATATCCATTTCAGTAATCAATACTTTAATGCCACATGCAGCATATGCATCTATTGCGTCTTCAATATATTTTGTTTTAGGATAATTTAAACCCCAATGCCCCTGCATTCCTACACCATCTATTCGGATGCCTTCTTTCTGCAACATTTTAACTAAACGAACAATCCCGTCTCTTTTATCTGGTCGCCATGCATTAAAATCATTATAATACAATTCAGTATTGGGAGCATATTGTGCAGCAAATTTGAATGCATATTTTACCAAACTATCTCCATTGCCAAATGCATTTACCCAAGTAGTTGTTCGGTAGCTGCCATCATTATCAATTACTTCATTCACCACATCCCATGCATGTACACGGCCAGCATACCTGCCAGCCACAGTTTCAATATGACTTCTTAATCGTTCAATTTGTTCTGCTTTAGAATTAGGCTTCCCTAAAACATTGGTAAAAAACCAATCTGGACACTGATTATGCCAAACCAATGTATGACCAACAATAAACATCTGATGTTTTTCACCAAATGCCACATAATCATCTGCTGGACTAAAATTGAAAACACCTGGACTTGGATTAATCAATGCCGC
>JANOYH010000364.1:0-4445 GCA_031428775.1 Bacteroidota bacterium | reverse complement strand
TATTAATTCATTGCTACCTAAAGCGTTAGAGATTTTTTTTGTTGTTACTGTTACTGTAGGCTCATAACCCGCACCCATTTGTTTTTTCTTTTCATCAACAGCATAAAAAGCATTGCTGATTAAATTCAATATTACCTTGCCAATATCTTGTGGGATGATATTGATATTTCCAATACTTTCATCATACACAGTAACCAATTCAGCATGGAAGGATTTGTCCTTGGCCATTAATCCATGATAGGTAATACGTAAATATTCATCTGTTAATACATTAATATTGGTAGATACTTTTGTACCTGTACTATTTTGACTATGTTGTAACATTCCTTTTACAATAGCATCGGCGCGTTTGCCATGGTGATTGATCTTTTGTTCATTGTCTTTAATGTAGTTTGAAATGGCAATAGCCTCCTCGGTATTTCCAGTTTTTAATTCCTGTTGTAATTCAACAATTAATTCTGTATTTAATTCAGAAAAATTATTCACAAAATTCAATGGATTTTGTATCTCGTGAGCAATTCCAGAAGTGAGTTCTCCTAAAGAAGCCATTTTTTCTGATTGAATCAATTGCGCCTGTGTTGCTTCTAATTCATTCAATGTTTCTTCTACAATTAATTTTTGTGCTTCTACTTTTTCTTTTTCCGTTCTTATTTCTTGAGTAGCATCTGTTACTTTTTGCTCAAGTATTTTTTTCTGCTGAATAATCCGTTGATGGTTCCAACGGAAAATAAATACAATGATTGATACTGCTATAAATGTATAAAGCAGGTACATCCACCAGGTTCTCCACCAAGGTGGCAATACTTGAAAGGAATAAATAATTGGCTGGCTCCATAGTCCATCCGGGCTCTCTGCTTTCACCTTAAAAGTATAAGATCCCTCAAACATGTTTCCAAAAGTTGCAGTTGAAACTGTAACAATAGGGCTCCAATTTTTATCATAGCCTTCCAAAATGTATTGGTACTTAACGAGGTGATTTTTTCCGGTTTCAATGGCGTTAAAATAAAAACTGATACTGTTTTTATCATAAGGCAAAATAAGATTGGTAGGTATGGGGTGCCATCTTTCAATAGTGTCGAATTGTATGTGAACAAATTTATCACGTAGTATGGTTCTTTCTGTTTCACTAAGTGTTCTTCCGAAGGCATTTGTTTCTTCAATGATATTGGGATCTGTATTTTTAGAAATAGCAGAAAGCGAATTTTTGGTAGGAGCAAGATCGTTCCAACTCAGATTTTCTTGATTGATTTTTATAGCTTCAAGAACTATCACAGGAGCTTTCTGAACAGTGTTAGTCTCCGCTAACGGATCAAATCTAACCAACCCTGTTTTATCTGAACCAGTTCCAATCCAAATAATGCCCTTACTGTCTTTGAACATAGCTCCTGAGCCAGCATTTACGTCTTTTATAGGGTAGCCTGTTAAGGAGTTATACGTTCTTCCAACATGCCATTTTTTTTCTGAATTTTCCACTGTTGAACCGGCCATTAATTCGCAGATGCCAAAATTGGTTCCTACATAAAGTTGATGATCATTTGTCTGTATTATCTGAGTGATAAAATTGTCAGGCAATCCATCTGTGCTAGTGAATGTTTGAAAAAGCGGTTCTACTATAGTTGTATCTATTGCATTGATTCCTTCAACCAGGGTTACATTTTCTTGTGATAGCAAACTAAGGCCTTGCTGTGTTCCTATCCAGATATCACCTGCTGTATCTTCTGTTATAGCCCATATTATATTATCAGCCAATCCCTGCTCACTATTGAAGTTGGTAAATCCTTTACCATCAAATTTGCTTATTCCTGCGCCGGAAGTTCCAAACCAAAGACTGCCCTTTTTATCTTCTGTGATACAAAAAACAATATTGTCTGCTAATCCTTGCAATTTTGTAAAATTGGTAAAGCTTTTGCCATCAAACTTACTCACTCCACCTCCTGAAGTGCCAAACCAAAGATTTCCGCTTTTATCTTCAGTGATACAAAAAACAATATTATTGGCTAAACCTTGTTCGGTAGTATAATTAGTGAAAACTTTTCCATCAAACTTAATAACACCAGCACCGTAAGTACCAAACCAAAGATTCCCTTTTCTATCTTTTGCTGTGGCATAAATTAAATTATTTGAAAGGCCCAGGGCTGTATTATAAAAGGTAAAACTTTTCCTGTCATATTTACAAACACCCGCACCAAATGTACCCATCCATAGATCTCCTGAAAGATCTTCCGTAATACTATAGATCACGTTATTGAGGAGCCCTTGGTTAGTGGTAAAATTACTAAAATTACTACCTTCAAATTTGCTTACACCTCCTCCAAAAGTACCAAACCAAATATTCCCTCGATTGTCTTCTGTGATACATCTTACATTGTTATTTTCAAGTCCTTGTAAAGTGGAATAGTTAGTAAATCGTTGTCCATCAAATTTACTTGCCCCTGCTTTTGTACCAGCCCAAATATTTCCCTTAGAATCTTCCGTAATATTCCAAATTTTATTATCAGCAAGTCCTTGTGCTTTGGTATAAGTACTAAATTTTTTCCCATCATACTTGCATATTCCTTTGCTTTCAGTACCAAACCAAAAATTTCCTTTCTTGTCTTGATGTATGCTTCGTAGGGTATCACTTGATAAGCCGTTGGCCGTAGTATAGTTTATAAAACTTTTTCCATTAAACCTTCCTACCCCACCTCCAAAACTAGCAAACCATATATCGCCATTTGTGTCTTCTACTATATCTCTAATATTGTTATTGGGAAGGCCTTGGGCAGTGGAAAAATTAGTAAATGATTTTCCATCATATTTGCTAACGCCACCCTTTAAAGTTCCAAACCATAGATTCCCCTTACTATCTTGTTGAATACTCAGCACTACATCATCAGCTAGTCCCTCAGCAATAGTATAATTGGCAAATACTTTCCCATCGTATTTACTAACACCATTGCCATCGGTTCCAAACCAAAAATTTCCTTCTTTATCTTCCAAAATGCACCATACTATATTGTTGGCTAAACCTTGTAGTTTAGTGAAATTGGTAAAATATTTTCCATTGTATTTACTTACTCCGCCGCCAGAAGTACCAAACCATAGGTTCCCCTGTCTGTCTTTATAGCTGCAGTAAACTTGATCAAGTGCAAGGCCTTGATCAGTGGTGTAAGTTGTAAAAAGACCTTTTCCTTGAGCATCTTCAGGTATAGGCAAGCCTGTTGACTTGTCGATAAATAAATGTGTTAGTCCTGTTGTTGATTTTTCAATACCCGCACCCTTTGTTGATAATAGTTGATATTTGGGCATAGCGACTGACTCCAATAATATCTGCAAGGGTTTATTCTTATCTGAAACTATAGATTTATGCAATGAAATAGATCTGTTATGCTGCGAAAGCGAGCTAATATTTTGCCTTTTTTTTTCTGCACATGAAAAAATGCAAAATACCATTCCTAAGAGTATCCAATGTTGTTTTGAAATTGAAAAAATTGATCGATTGTTACATCTTTCTACAGGCATACATAGATTTGTTTTATGTAAAGACTAACCATTTGAAATATAGATACTTAATACAAATTGTTGTTAAAGTTTAAGTTACACAAAATAAATATAGCATATTATGAGTTGTAAGATTAGTTAGTGATAAAAGAAAGTAAACTTTCTAGTCAAACAAAAAACTAACCCTCATCTAAAAAAAAGATCATGGCAAAAGCAAAAAAAGCAACAACTACTAAAAAGAAAGTTGCACCAGTTAAAAAAGCTGTTCCAGCAAAGAAAGCTGCTCCAGTTAAAAAAGCTGCACCTAAAAAGAAAGCGGCACCGGCTAAAAAAGCTGCTCCAGCTAAAAAGGCTGCACCTAAAAAGAAAGCTGCCCCAGTTAAAAAAGCGGCACCGGCTAAAAAAGCTGCTCCAGTTAAAAAAGCGGCTCCAGCTAAAAAGGCTGCACCTAAAAAGAAAACTGCTACAAAAAAGAAAGCAATCAAATTTGGTGGAGTTCCAACACAAGGAAATTAAATAACAATAGTGTATTTTAGGAAAGCGGGTTTAGTTGCCCGCTTTTTTTTTCAACTTTGCTAGGTCACTCAATAGAATGTCTACATCTACACCAGTAGGCGTCTTATCATGCCTGATAAATGCTTCACTGAATATGGCATAAGACACTTCTCCATAAGCTTTCCAGAAATCAAAAGTCATAGTAATTTCTTTACCCCAGGTAATCACACGTAGTTCTTCATTTTTATATCCAGTTACCAATACAATATGATTTATCCAGACATTTCTTTCTGCATTCTTTAATTCTCCTCCTCCTTCTATTGTCCATTTCTTTGTTGTTTTGAATTGTTTATCTGCTGATTTAGGTAGACTAAGGCCAACATAGCATCCGCCAAAAAGATAAACGGTCTTTAGTAATTGGTCTATATCCTTATTCTTAAGCAATGCGAAAGAAAGGATCTTATTTCCAG
>JANOYH010000363.1:0-3477 GCA_031428775.1 Bacteroidota bacterium | reverse complement strand
GAGTATGCGTATGCTAAAAAAGCGATGCAGCCTTTGGGTTTAAAAAACGGCTACCAATATTTATGGAAAGAAGCGGAAGCAAAAGTTGCCGATACAACAGTTCAATTTACTTTTTTAAATGGGCGTTCTTACTATACTATTTCAAGCATGGTAAAAGATTCTGCTAGTATATTTTTTGCTCGTACTGGTGCCAATGACCCCAATTTTAATTTACGAAGAGAGCCATCTTTTATCATCAGAAAAAAAGGCAAAGATCAGATTTATGTAAATGTGATTGAGTTTCATGGTAAATATGATCCAGTAAATGAAGTTTCGTCAGGTGCAAAATCGGTGGTTCAAAATATTGTTCAATTACAAAATGATCAAAATTACATTGTTACTGAAATAATATTCAAAACGAGTAAAATGGTGATTATTGCTTGTAAGAATGACTTTTCAAATCAAAGCAAACATAGCTTTCATTTTAATAATAAGGATATAGAATGGATGGGCCCAATTGCCCTTTTATTAAATGACAAGAAAATTAAAGGTTGATCAATTTTTTTAAAAGAAGGGATATGAAAATTAATGAAGTAACTCAGTTGTATGTTGAAAATGATTCAATTCAATTAGAGCAAGTAGATATTGGTGTTCGTAGAAAAATAATGGCATACGACGAAAGTTTGATGCTAGTAAAAGTGGCATTTGAAAAGGGTGGTATTGGAACAGTTCATCTGCACCCCCATTCACAAATTACCCATATAGAGAGCGGCGTTTTTGATGTGGAAATTGATGGCCAAAAGAAAATACTTAAAGCGGGGGATGCCTTTTACATTCCACCAAACACTTTACACGGAGCGATATGTTTAGAAGCAGGCACTTTGATTGATGTTTTTAGTCCCATGCGTGAAGATTTTATCAAATAATCAACTTAAACATTAAATATGAAAATTAAAGGACTTCGGTGGTGGATTGTTGGCTTGGTTGCCCTTGCCACAATCATCAATTATATAGATCGAAGTGCAATTAATATCATGTGGCCTTATATCTATAAAGAGTTTGGTATTGCAGACGCAGATAATAAGCAGGCATTGGCAATCATCACTACTTTTTTCATGGTTACTTATGCCCTTGGTCAGCTGGTTACAGGAAAAATGATGGATGCTATTGGAACTAAATTGGGCATGGTTGTTTCAATTACTGCTTGGAGTATTTCTATTGCATTACACGCATTTTCTAGGTCAATCATGTCCTTTAACTTTTTTAGAGCAATGTTGGGTTTTAGTGAAGCTGGCAACTGGCCAGGTGCTACAAAAAACAATGCAGAATGGTTTCCCTCCAAAGAAAGAGCTATTGCACAAGGCATATTTGGTGCAGGGGCATCTTTGGGATCTGTGGTTGCTGCACCTTTTATCGCTTACGTTTACCTAGCATTTGGATGGAGGGCAACATTTGCAGGAATAGGGATCATCGGGTTACTTTGGATCATTCCCTGGTTGGTTATCAATAAAAATGTTCCTTCAAAACATCCTTGGATTACTGAGGAGGAATTAAAACATATTGAAGGTGATAAGTCTGTTTCTCACCAACAATTGAAAGATGAGCCTGTTCTAAGTTGGCGACAATTATTGCAATACCAAAATACTTGGGGAATTATTTCATCTCGACTTTTTCTTGATCCCGTATGGTGGATGTTTTTAACTTGGTTGCCCACTTTCTTAAAAGATCAACTGGGTTTTGATATCAAACAAGTAGGTGCATTTGCTTGGATGCCCTACCTCTTTGCTGCTATTGGCGGATTAGTAGGTGGATTTTATTCTAGCATGCTAATCAAAAAAGGAATGAGTGCACCCAAAGCTAGAAAACGTGCTATTGCTATTGGATGCGTAATCATGTTGGCAGCACTGATGGGAATTCTATTTTTCTTAGAACAATTAAAAGAGCAAGTGCAACTTGCCATTTTCTTAATTGGTTCAACGCTATTCGGATTTCAATTCTTGATCAATAATCTGCAAACATTGCCTGCTGATTTTTTCAGCGGAAAGAATGTAGGTGCTGTTTCAGGAATGGGTGGTACAGCAGCAGTTTTAGGAACAATCATTATCACTTTATTGGTTCCTATTATTTCAAAAACAAGCTATCATTCATTTTTTGTGCTAGCTGCAGTTTTGGTGCCTATAGGTTGGTTATGCATTTATTTTTTAACAGATAAAGGAACTAAAAAATCAGTTCAACAAATAGGTATTTTATGAGTTTCCAACAGATAAAATATATCTTTTTGATTGTATGCCTTATTTGTATGCAAATGAAAGCCTATTCCCAAAAAATGGAGGTGACTCCACATTTAATGGATGTAGTACAGTTGCAAAAAAACAAGGAATTAATTCATGATACTAAGGGGGAAGTTCCTAATGCCTATCAATCACTATTGGCAAATGCAAACAAAGCCTTGAAATTTGGTCCAGTATCAGTGATGGAAAAAAAGGACTTACCTCCAAGTGGGAATAGGCACGATTATATGAGTCTTGCACCTTATCATTGGCCAGACCCAAATAAAGCGAACGGATTGCCTTATATCAGAAAAGACGGGGAAACCAATCCAGAAGTGAAAAGCTATAAAGACAAAGCATATTTGCCCCTTTTATGTGAGAATGTTTTTAATCTTTCTCTTGCATATTACTATTCTGGAAACAAGCTTTACGCCAATCATGCCTTGAAACTTGTTCGTGTATGGTTTTTAGATTCAGCTACGAAGATGAATCCAAACATGAATTTTAGCCAAGCTATTAAAGGGGTTAATACAGGAAGAGGAGCGGGCTTGATAGATGCAAGACACATGATTAAAGTGATAGAATCAATGGCCTTATTGCATCAATTGGGTTTGGTAACTGAAAAAGATCTGCACTTACTGCGTTTTTGGTTTGCTGATTTTCTACAATGGATGCAAACAAGTAAAACTGGTATGGAAGAATTACATGCCCCAAACAATCATGGTGTATGGTACGACGCATTACGACTTTCCATTACATTGTTTATAGGCGATAAAACACTGGCCAATGAAATAGTTGTCAATGCACAAAAAAGATTGGATAGTCAGATGGATGCTTCTGGAAGATTCCCGCTAGAAATGGCTAGAACTACTTCGTTGCATTATTCCGTTTTTGCCATAGAGGCTTTTTTGAAAATTGCAAAAATGGCGGAATCTACCAATCAAGATTTATGGAACTATCAAGGGGCGTTGGGCAGCTCAATTAAAAAGGCATTGAATGGGATACTCCCTTATTTGTTGCAAGAAAAAAAATGGGATGGGCCACAAATTAAAGCATTCGACTTTAGTGAAGGCATTCCAATATTGCACATTGCCGCCAATAAATACGATTGTAAAAATTGTAAAGAAAGTATTTATAAAATCAACAGTACAGAAAAAGACATTTCAATAACCTACCTATTAACCACTAACGATTTATAAAACAAAACAGCTACTATGAAAAAATTACA
>JANOYH010000362.1:0-6583 GCA_031428775.1 Bacteroidota bacterium | reverse complement strand
GAAATAAAAGAGGCTTTTGCATTCAATTTAGCTCCTGCGAGTAAAAGAGAAGTCAAAAAAATCATATACCAACATTTTGATTTAATAGTTGAATCTTGGAATAATCACTTTAATAACTAAATCATGATTGCTACACATAATATAGAAGCCATTACTTTTGAACAAGATCATATTTGTTTAAAAGTTGACGGACAACTAGTCAAATTACCCCTTTCCACAGTATCAAAAAAATTGGAAGTTGCAAACAATATTCAAAGGAGTCTATACACAATATCTCCTTCCGGTTATGGAATTCACTGGCCTTTAATTGATGAAGATTTATCTGTAGATTCACTTTTGAAAATATTTAATCCCCAATACTTATCACGGCAATAATTAATCTTTCTTGATTAGTGGCATTTAAAATAATCAAAAGGTTCCAAGCAATCAACGCATTTAAAAAGTGCTTTGCAAGCGGTGCTACTAAAAGCAGAAACTAGTTTAGTATTAGTAGAATTACAGCGCGGACAGGGCACTACTAAATCTTCTAAGTAAGCTTGATTGATTTGTTTTCCAATGGGGGGAGCAATGCCATAGGATTTGAGTTTTTCTTTACCGGCTTCACTCATCCAGTCGGTGGTCCATGCAGGTGATAAAGTTGTGTTTACTTGAATGTTTTCAAAGCCTTCTGCAAGCAAAGCCATTTTTATTTCTGATGCAATCATATCCATGGCAGGGCAACCAGTATATGTAGGGGTAATGGTTACAAGAATTGTTGCATTAGTTTCTAATGGATTTGAAGAAACAGTTTCTAGACATATTGCATCTGGGAGAATGATTTCTACGGATCTGATAATGCCTAGATCAACCACCGACAAAACCGGAATCTCTGGGTCGCACACAGTTTCTAAAATTTCCCAAACCTTTAATATGTTGGAAGATGGTTGAATTTGGTTATTGATAGTTTCCATAGTTGTAAAAAATTAAACTACCAAGTAAGGCCTGGGTAGGCCCTTTGCAAAAATTGCATTTCTGCTAACACAAATCCAAGGTGTTCTGTATGAATCCCTTTTTTCCCGCCTTCTTGCATAAAGCTATCCTCAGGAATTTTGATTTTTGCTTCATGTAAAACGCCTGATACTTTTTTGTACCAATCAATACTAATGGCTTGTTGGCTATCATTCAAATTTGAGATCTCATAATTGGTGGGTACTACCAGTTCAGTTGAATAATTCCATAATGCATCTATGGCATTGTCCATTTTTTGATGACTCTCTTCTGTACCATCGCCTAAACGGATTACCCAGTCGGCACTCCAACGCATATGATAGCTTACTTCTTTAAACGCTTTACTGCAAATGGCTTTCAGTTGTTCATCTGTTGATTTTGACAAATCCTGATATAGATAATATTGATAAGTGCTGATGAAAAAATTGCGGAGAATGGTTTGTGCCCAATCGCCATTGGGTAATTCTGCTATTAAAGTATTTTTAAAATCCCAGCTATCTCTTAAGAAAGCCAGATCATCTTCTGTTATATTTTCATTGGTCTGTTCTTGAATAATTGTTGCAGCGTATTGGTAGAAATTTCTGGCTTGTCCTACTTGATCCAATGCAATATTAGTCAGTGCAATATCTTGTTCTAATATGGGGCCATGTCCGCACCATTCACTATTTCTATGGCTAAGCACTAAAGCCGTATCACCCAATTGCAATAGGTATTGTACAAGTGGGTTGTTTGAAATGAAATGAGTAATTTGATTATTTAGCATAGCGTGGTATAGAAATATTACATGTGTTTTAGTGAATCGGGTAAATCGTAAAAGCTTGGATGACGATAAATTTTATCGTTGGCAGGTTCAAAAAATTCAGCTGCGCTATCAGGATCGTTGGCGTGAATATGTTTGCTTTCAACCACCCAAATACTTACCCCTTCATTTCTTCTTGTGTAAACGTCTCTGGCATTTTCTAATGCCATAGTTGCATCTACAGCGTGCAGACTGCCTGCGTGTTTATGGTCCATGCCCTGTTTGCTTCTGATAAAGACTTCCCATAGTGGCCATTCGTTTCTGTTATGGTTTGCTTCGGGCATTTCCATGCCTCCAGTTTTACTATCGCCATAATCACCGTAATAATATTTTCTAAGCAAGTTGTTCATTTGAGTGTATTTTATCTGCTGATTTAATACTGTTGGCTTTTTTAGCAGCATATGCTGATGCGGCATCTCTAACCCATGCACCATTTTCCCATGCTTTTTTTCTGGCGTTTAGTCTTTCTTTATTGCAAGGTCCGTTTCCCTGTATCACCTGTTTAAATTCTTTCCAATCTATTCCTCCAAAATGATAGTGTTTTGATACCTCGTCCCATTTTAAATCCGGATCTGGTAAAGTCATGCCAAGTATTTTTACTTGCTCGGCAATCATGTCAACAAATTTTTGTCTGAGTTCATCATTGGTAAATCTTTTGATTTTCCATTTCATGCTCAGTTGTGAATTAGGGCTTTCATCATCTTTTGGTCCGAACATCATGATGCTAGGCCACCACCATCGGTTGATAGCATCCTGACACATTTTTCTTTGAATTTCAGAGCCTTTACTCAAAACCAATAAACATTCAAATCCTTGTCGTTGGTGAAAACTTTCTTCTTTACAAACGCGCACCATCGCCCTAGCATATGGGCCAAAACTTGACCTGCAAAGTGGCACTTGATTCATGATGGCAGCACCATCCACTAACCAGCCAATAGCACCCATATCGGCCCAGCTAAGTGTAGGATAGTTAAAGATGGAAGAATATTTTGCTTTGCCACTATGCAGTTGTTCATACATCTCATCTCTGGAAACACCCAGGGTTTCTGCGGCTGAATAGAGGTATAAACCATGACCAGCTTCGTCTTGCACTTTGGCCAATAAAATGGCTTTTCTACGTAGGCTTGGGGCACGTGTAATCCAATTGCCTTCGGGTAGCATGCCTACAATTTCGCTATGGGCGTGCTGACTAATTTGGCGAATCAGTGTATGTCGGTATTTCTCCGGCATCCAGTCTCGAGGTTCAATCTTTTCTTCTTGATCAATCCTAAGCTGGAACTGTTCTGCAAGGCTTGTTTGCGTCTTTTCCATAGGGTTCAAAAATAAGCAAAATATAAGTAATGCTAACAAATGTTAGTGCTTTATATTCTTTCTATGAAGGAAATAACATAATGGGTTTACACCTGTCTTGAGCTGAAAGTGTTTGAAATTATTTATAAGAGTAAGAGTGTTTTAGTAATTGCATCTCTCAAATTTGCCGTTACATTTGTTTGGGCTGCAAAATCATTCCATCTGCTTATCACAGCATTTACCTGGTTAATGATTGTAGTTGCTTTTTTAATATTCATATTTTTGGCTACTTCCAATAAATCATTCCGTGAAATATTTTGCCGCTTGCCATTTATACTTAAAGAGTGCTGACTTACGCATGTGCTGCCTGGGCGGTAGGAATGGCAAATATCAAAAGCTGGAGCTAGTTTCCATTTGCCGGTTTTGTCCATGCTGAAGGAAAAGTTCTTGCTGTGGTCATCACAGTTCCTTGCCATTACGTTAAATACCATTCTTCTGTATAGCTGTTCAGCATCGGGATAGGGCAATAACAAACTCCGCATGGTTTCAAATAATTGTTCATAGCTAAAAGAGGTAACCTCACTGAAGTCATAATGTGCAAGGGCACAAAAACTTTGAATATGCAGTTTGCCTTTACCATGTTCCCTGTCAAAACGCCTGGTCATAAAATGAGCCCTTCCGTTTTCTTCCAGTAACCTGCATTCGGTCATTTCTATTTCGGCTTCTTTTGCCATCAGGTGGTAAGCCATTTCAACCCGACCATACCCTGATGATGTGCCTAACTGCTGGTCTGTAACTCCGTCAAATTTCAGCAGCCAATGGCCCCAATCCGTTTGTTCCATATGTTGATGAATGCTGTTGTAATCATTACCAGTTGCTTTTAGGTTTTTCAATTCCCGGAGCTTTTTTATTACTTGCCCTCTTCCGCTTTTTCTGGTCAATTTTAGCCAATTGAAGCGGACTGAGCTCTTGCTTTATTTCAAAACTTTGAAACAGTTGTAGTTGCTCTAAAGCCCTTAATATTTGAATAAAAGAAAGTAATGTACCGCCACCGCCATTTTCAACTTGCACCATCGTAGAGCGATTGATACCCGCTGCCAACGCCACCTGCTGCTGTGTTTTGTTTTGCTGTAGCCGGGTTTGTTGAATGAAGTTCCCCATTACCTCCAAAATTGCTGGGTCACTCATTGCGTGCCAGTATGTGATGGTTTTTTCCATCTTTAAATGTATTATTATTGATTAATGTTGGCAAATGCCAATAATTAAATTAGTTAACTTTGTTGGTATATTCCATCACAAATATACTTAATTACCTTTAATGATGGAAATATAGAACATTTTATGTAAAAATCTAATGATTGATATTCCATTTAACCCACAAAAAGGCCGCTAATTTTTACCGTCATCCAACGTATATACATTATTTACTATCAAAATCAATCACAACTTTTTCTGACCTAGGGTGCGACTGACAAGTAAGAATATAACCCCTATCTATTTCGTCTGGTTCTAGTCCATATACCACATCCATCTCCACTTCGCCTTCTATCAGTTTGGCTTTACATGTGCAACAGACACCAGATTTGCAGGCAAAGGGTAGGTCGGCGCCTAGGGCTAATGCTGTTTCAAGAATAGATTTTCCGTGAGCGGCTAATGTAAAATCGAAACTGATTCCGTCTAGTGTAATATTGATATTGCTAGTGGGACCTGTGGAAACTTCCTTTTCTTTTACTGCAGAAAATTTGTTGAAATTTTTTGCAGTGGTGAATAATTCAAAATGAATTTTATTGGGTTCAACGGAATGCTTTTCAAGAAAGGATTTGATGGTGAAGACCATCTCTTCTGGTCCGCATAAATAATAAGCATGGATACTTTGTAAAGCAATGATTTTATCAAAAAGCTGCGCGCATTTTGTAGCGTCTATTCTGCCGAAATGAATGCCCGCATCTGTTTTTTCTCGCGATAAAATATGGATGATGCGAAATCGATCCATGTATTTATTTTTGAGTGTTTCTAGCGCTTCTTTGAAGATGATGGAATGCCTATTGCGATTGCCATACACTAACGTAAAAGAACTTTTAGGCTCTTGAGATAAAATGGTTTTTATGATAGAAATTATTGGTGTGATGCCACTACCTGCTGCAAATGCGGCATAGTGCTGTTGATTTGATGCATTGGGCTCTATATGAAACTTACCCATGGGAGGCATCAATTCTAATTCATCGCCTATTTGCAAAGAATCATTGATAAAAGAAGAGCAAATTCCCTGAGGTACTTTTTTAACAGCTATGCGTAATTCATTATCATCAGGACTGCTGCAAATAGAATAAGAGCGCCTGATGGACTCGTTGTCAATGGTTTTTCTGATAGTAATATACTGACCAGCTTTATACTTAAAGAGGTCAGTTAAATGAGCAGGAATATCAAAAGAAACAGAAACGCAATCGGCCGTTTCCTTCCTGATATCCTTAACTGGAATGCTATAAAATTGCATGAATGATTTTTTGGAATTATCTATTAACCAATCCACCCACCAAAATGGAAATCATGTTTTCTTCCAATTCTTCTGCATTGATTTTTTGTGTTGACCTATGCCAGCTTTCTATGCCACTGATGGCGTGTAACATGATCAATACTGCAGTAGGAGCATCTATTGGTTTAATCTCGTTATTCCTGATGCCTGTTTCTATAATTGCGGCAAATCGTTTTCTATAAATGCGTCGTTGGTTTTGAAAATTGGAAAGATAGGGATCACTCAAGTGTTTCCATTCTCTATCGCTCACATACACTTCTTCGTAGTGATTAATCATTTCATTTATATGGAAACGCAATAGCTTTTCAATTTTATTGATGGAACTCGTCTTTTCTAGTTCAACTTCATCAATCTTGTGTAAGAATCGATTGGCTACACTAAAGCAGAGCTCATGTAACAGTTCCGTTTTAGACTTGATATGATTATATAAACTTGCCGCTTCAACACCTACAGCCTCCGCCAAATCACGCATACTGGCGGCTTTGAATCCTTTTTCTCTAAATAGAGATGCCGCTTTAGATACAATGACGTCTTTTCTGGTATTGTTGTCGGTTTTTATTCTAGCCATGCGGCAAAGATAGGATACTAACGAATGTTAGCGATATTTTCTATAAAAAAATCTATACATGTTAGTTTGTGTCATCATATGAACCAAATGTGCTAGTTTCGCAACCCAAAATCAAACCTTAAATCATGTCTTTAGTTGTAGTTGGATCCATGGCTTTCGATGCCATTGAAACCCCTTTTGGAAAAAGTGATAAAATTATTGGTGGAGCAGGTACTTATATTGCCTGGTGCGCATCGAATTTCACGCCTGTCAAACAAATTTCTGTTGTTGGAGGAGATTTTCCTGAGTCAGAGTTAATCGCTTTAAAAGAGCGCAATGTAGATTTAGAAGGGGTACAAATAAAAAAAGACGAAAAGACTTTTTTCTGGAGTGGTCGTTATCATATGGACATGAATTCTCGTGATAC
>JANOYH010000361.1:0-16644 GCA_031428775.1 Bacteroidota bacterium | reverse complement strand
GCTCATATTCACAGACACGCCACCTTTAGGAAGCAATGAAATTCCCCCTTCTTTCTTTAACTTGAACTTATTAGGCTTTTTAAAATATACTTTCACTTTGCCAATTGGTGCTTTAATAAAGCTAACATCGGTCTTCATATTTCCAATGGCTTCGTAGTCGTTTACTTGGTCAAGTTTGGCTTTTACTTTAACAACTAATGCAGTCATATCCTGTGCACCAAGCTCAGAAAAAGACAGTACAAACGTTATGATAAAAATGAATACCCTCATTGAAATAATTTTAAAACTGTTGTATGATTAAGTTCAACACCTTTTTTATAAAAAATTCTATTAACTCAACACATCTTTTTTATTAAAGATCCAAATGCTAGCTCCAACAAATCCAAAAATATGCATTACCAATACCAGTGCTGAAGTGATAATTCTTTGTGGGTTCTGAATACTGCCAATAATGGCTTCATTTGAATCGTTCACTTTAATGTCGAAAAACTCTTTCCAGCTTATCATATGTGTGGTAAAAAGAAAAGGTTTCAAAGTATTAAAGATGGGAATGTTCAGGGTACTCAAAATGGTAAAAAAAACAATCACGCTCATGGTTGCAACAATGGGGCCGATAGAATTTTCTGCAAAAATGGAAAGAAAAAATCCAAGAGCTGCAACGGTTACCATGGCTAGTGCTGCAAATAAAAAAGCGCCTATATATCTCCAGAACACATCGCTCTCACTCAATAAAACCACGTAACTACTTTTCATTAAAAACATGTCGCCCGTTCCAAAAATCCACATACTCACAAACAGTGCAAGTATGGCTAACCATATCAGTAATAACAAAGTATATACGGAAGAGGCAAAGAATTTGGCCAACAACAATTCTGTTCTACTAGACGGTTTTGAAAGCAATAAACGCAAGGTTCCCATATTGGCTTCGCCAGAAATCATGTCTGCAGCAATCAGTGCCACTAATAAGGGCACGTGTACCAGTAGTAATTGCAACATGATGTAACAGATAAGGTAACCATTGAGGATATTACCATCAATTTCCATGGTTCCGCCAATGTCTTTCATCAAGAAATCGGTATAGCTTTTGCCATCTACTTTTAATCCGAGTTGAATGATGGTAATTAATGCCGCAACCGCACCAAAAGCAATATAGGTTCTTGGTCGGCGGAAAATCTTATAGAGTTCAATTTGTATAAGTGTCCACATGTTGGTTGCCTGAGGTTATTTGTAAAAAATAGTCTTCTAAAGAATGACGGGGTTGAAGTGACAATAATTTTAAATCCATAGCAACTATGTCAGCGTGCAATCTAGGAATATCATTTCTGTTCAGTTTCAATTGAATGGCTGCATTTCTAATAGGTTGAAGATGGCTTTCCCAAGTAGTTTGCATCAATTTTTGAATGGCATAACCATTATCCATAGTATGTATTTCAACAATGGTTTGTTCTGGGTCGAATAGTTCTGTTGCATTCCCTTCCACCAATTTTTTACCTTGATCAATGATTAATACCCTTGTAGCCACTTGTTCTATTTCGTTGAGTAGGTGTGAAGAGACAATGATTGTTTTTTTCAAATCCCTACTCAGGTGTAGAATCAAGTTTCTAATATCGGCTATTCCTTGTGGGTCAAGTCCGTTCGTAGGTTCATCTAAGATGATTAATTGTGGGTTATGAACCAATGCAATACCAATACCCAGGCGCTGTTTCATTCCTTGTGAAAAGGTTTTCACTTTATCAGTTGCTCTGGAAGAAAGACCCACCATCTCCAATTGATCCATCAATAGTTTGCGGGTTGGTTTTAATCCGCTCAAGCGTGCAAAAAGTTCTAAGTTCTCTAACGCCGACAAATACTTGTAAACATCAGGCTTTTCAATCACGGCTCCTACATTGCGAAGTATTTCTCTGCGGTGTTTGGCAAGGTCCAAACCAAAGATCTCAATATGCCCCGCAGTAGGTTCAATCAAAGTAAGCATCATCCGTATGCTCGTACTCTTACCTGCGCCATTCTGGCCCAGAAAACCATATACATCACCTTCATTTACTGAAAAAGACAGGTGGTTAACAGCGGTGAGATTTTTAAACTGTTTAGTCAGGTCAGTTACCTGAACGATTTGTTGCATTTGTAAGTATAAACATAAAATTAAAGAACAAGTTCATACGAGCGAGATATTTTAGCAAAAAAATCAGTAAGCGTCGTTTTTGATAATTTCGTATTTAACACAACGAACAGGTATTTTTTAATCAGGGCATTGTTGTTTGATGTCCATTTTAGTTGATTTTTGAACAACCTATATCAGGACGAGACAAATTAAGCCTTCCGCCAAGTCCAACCTCAATAATCTTAGACCTTCAAATATTCCTGTAACGCTGTTACGTAATTTTCAAATGCTTCAATTCCCTTGGATGTAATTTTACAAGTTGTTTGGGGATAGTTGTCTTTGAACTGCTTTACAACATCTATATATCCTGCGTCTTTTAGTTTCTGTACTTGCACACTTAGGTTACCCGCAGTGGAATTTGTTTTCTCACGGATGAAGGTAAAGTCGGCTTCTTTCACAGAAATGAGTAGACTCATCACTGCTAGTCGTAATTGAGCATGCAATATAGGATCCAGCTCTTTAAACATTCGCGTTCTTTTGTGTAAGTCCTCTTTTTTGAAAACGCCATTTTTTTCTTAGTATCAGGCCTGGAACAAACCAACAAAAGAATGCTGTGATGGCACCAAAGAGCATATCATATTTGGTAGCGGTGAAACAGGACCAGATAAAGAAAATATAGGCCAAAGCACCACCAATGAGCATGGGCTTAAATTTTTTGGTGATGCCTGTAACCAGTGTAGGAAATGCGTAGACAAGAATATACATGGAATAAAAACTAGGCGCAAATGGAATTAAGTGCTCATCTGGTTTACTATTGTCAATAGTATGTTTCAACATTTGCCATCCCTCTGCTTTAATAAAGGCCTCTGTAACATCAGGTACAATCATTTGATAAGCACTTAATCCAAAAATGGTAAAAGCATAGACAAACCATACAGCGTTGATAGCTTCGTCTTCAAACTTGATATGGGGTCTATTTTTTCTTTCTTGAATGGTCATCACAATTTGCGGAATAATAGCAGCCATTACAATCAACCAAATACTGAAAGGCAGCTCAAAATTAAATTCCAGTTGTAAGTAGTTTACTAATGAGGCAATGGTAACAACGGTGCCCCAAAGAATAGGTCCCGTACCTCTTTCATTGTAACTTCCTTTCACCTTCTGAATCATACTAGTGATCAGTTGAAGGCTTTCTTGTTCTGTCATTTTTTTTTCTTCGGGCATTTGTATGTTTTTAAGCTGTACGCAAAAATGGAGGTTTTTTATTTACTAACCTGTTCTAGCATTTGCTCAGCTTGATCTTTACCCCAGCTAGGATGCATTTCAGAAGCAGGTTTATAGGTCTTAAACAATTCAACTGATTTTATAAACAATGCTTTTCCTATTTCTTTTCCTCCACCATAGGCTTCGGGTACATTCATTTTGTATCTGCCTTCCATTAAATAAATTCTAGGGTTTGTAGCGTCTGCTTTCTTTGCATTTTCTATTGCTTCAGTGGCTTGGGCGCCATATGATTGAAAACGACTCATAGGATCAACGGTTAATTGCATCACAGCAACCATTTGACGCAAAACAAACAAGTCCGCATTATTTTTTTCTAAAATTTCTGCTTTAGTAATCAGGTCTTTACTCTTATCCCCCACTTTGTCTTTATCAGCATTTGGATTCATCCATCCAGTTAAATAATTAGCATAAGCAGCATAATAATAAGGCAACCATTTGTCTTTCTCTGCATCGGCAATGCGTTCAAAAAAAGAAGCAGTAGCCGTCATCTCTTCCGCTGTTTTTGCTGCTTTCATTTGTTCAAATCCTTTTGCCATTCCGGACTCATATTTTGTTTGTGCAGAGACCAACCCTGTTACCATTAAGAAGGTAATTACTAATAAGTGTTTCATTGTGTAAATTTTAAGTGTGAATTTTTTTTTTACTTTTGGCTTTTGACTTTTTATTACAAATTATTGTTAATCGCATCCTGTCTTCTATCCACACCCCAGCTGAGAAAACAGCCTATAAAGAAAAATCTGGGAGCTACTGGTGTAATAGCTTCTTTATAAGTTCCATTTAATGAATAATTATATCCAAACACTTGATTGCTACCCAGCACATTTGTTATAGATGCTACTACAACAGCGTATGATTTAAATATTTTTGTTAGATAGTTTAAACTGAATCCAAGGTTATGGTAGTCAATTGTTTTGCCTTGGTCGGCTATCGTGTATTTACTATGGGTAGTTTCGTAGCGAATATTGTAATAGGGTCTACCTGTTGCATACGTATAAGTAAAATTAAAACCGGTATTAATTTTGGTGATAAACCTTTTCAACACAATGGATGCGGTATGGTTAGCTGCAAAATTCGGTTGCAATGATTGTGGATAGTTAAGGTAGTCGCGTTTGGTATCAAGATAGGAATAGCTAATCCAATAGTCCATCCCCTTGATTGTTTTTTTATCCCTCCAAAATAGTTCAATTCCTTTGGCTAGGCCTGTTCCATCATTATTTAAGTTGGGGAATGTTTTCACAAGGTCTTCATATTTTTTATAAAAAGCTTCTACCCTAAACGTTTGCAGTGTAGTCACTTTCATATAGTTGGCAATAAAGTGTTGTGCCTTTGTATAGCCCAAATTGTTGGGAAACATGAGTTGATTATTTTCTGGTTTCTGATAAAAATCGCCATAGGCAATAGAAACCTGTGTACCATTTCCTGTTTTATAAGCAATAGCCAACCGAGGTGCGAGATTTGCCTTATTCAATAAAGAAGATTGTTCTAATCTAGCTCCTAATTTTAACGCTAGGTCATTGGTGATATTTAAATCCGCTTCAGCAAATGCAGCCACAAAATGGTCTTTCAAAACAATGGGTAAAGTATTGTAGATACTTTTATTATAGGCATACATGTATTCAGATCCAAATCGCAGAATACTAATGCCAGAAATTCTTTTATCGAAGACAGCTTTAATTTGAGAGAGATCAGACAAGTTATTTAAGGAATACGTTTTAGTTTTCATCCAAGCATTTCCTCCATCAACAGGGATATTCTGTTGATTCTGTAATTGTTGGTCAATTATTGTTTTATCGGTGCTATAACTCAAGCCCAGGTTCATTTTCCAGCCCTTTCCCAAAAATTCTCGCCAACTCAAATTGTTGTACCAATTGGTATTGTTTAGCGCAAATGCATCTTTCAGGTTCAAGCTATCAATATCGGGTCTGCGTAAGCCTAAATCATTTTTACTGAAGGTGGTATAATACTTGATCATCCCGCCTTTGGTTTTAATTCTAAAGTTGGCATCGGCTGAATGAAACTCTGGTATTTTAAAATAGTCAACGCCTTGTTTCACAATTTGAAAATAGGGCCAGACATTGGTATAGCCATAATTGATACCCCAGGATGATTTTTTATTTTTTGCCAATTCTTGAAATCCTGCACCCAAGAAAACGGTGCTTAATGAAGCGCTAACCTGCGACTGATCTGGGAGGTCGATGGACTCTAGAATTACAACAGAAGAAAGTGCTTGTCCGTATAAAGCGGAATAGCCTCCTGTGCTAAAAACCGTTCCTTTAAATAAAAAGGGCGAAAATCTTCCCCGTTGGGCTATGTCTGGAACACTGGAATAAAAGGGGTTGTTCACCATGGTTCCGTCAATAAATTGTTTGGCTTCGTAACCGGCGCCTCCTCTTACAAAAAGCCCTTCTTGTTCGCCCACCTGTTGTGCACCTGGTAAAGTTTTTAATACGGAAGTGATGTCGGCATTGGCACCTCCAGTGGTAACAACGTCTAAGGAACTGAGTACAGTGGAGGCTCGTTTTTTGTCGCCTGCTTCAAAACTTCCAGCAGTAACCACCACTGCTTTAAGTTCACTGATCTCTTCTTTAAGGGCAAAATTGAGTTCCATCAATTCTTTATCGATGGTAATTTTCTGCTCTACAGATTTAAAGCCAATATTGCTGACAACGATAGTTTGCTCAGCTTTCTCCATGGTTTTGAAACTAAAGTGACCAGTTGAATCGCTGGTTGTTCCATCATAAGACCCTTTGATCACAATGTTGGCACCGGCCACTATCCTGCTTTTCATGTCACGAACCGACCCGTTTATTTTAACCTGGCCATGAGCAACCAGAAAAGCAAAGAATGAGGTCAATAATACAACAAGGTATTTCATGTAGGTGGTTTACAAATCAAACATAGACTAGTTTATTTTATAAACCAAATTATTTTATAAATATTATTTACTGAACTCAATAGATGCGCTATTACTCGAATTGTTTAGGTTAAACACAAAAAGGCCCCAATTTCTTGAGGCCTTTTCTATTAATTGTTAAAAGCTTATTTGTATTGTACAGCCAGTCCTTTTGCCAATTCAGCCACCTTAGCCAAACTTGCCTCTTCTAACTTACCCTTTTTAAACTCAATCAAAATTTCTGGTAATTTGTTGTCCATTTCAGTCAAGAAATGCGCTTCAAATTCCTTTACATTTTTCACCGCTACGTCTTTCAACAAGCCTTGGGTTCCTAAATAAATAATAGCCACCTGGTGTTGTACGCTCATGGGTGAATATTGCAATTGCTTCAATACTTCTACGTTACGGGCACCTTTATCGATCACTGACTTTGTTGCCGCATCCAAGTCACCACCAAATTTAGAAAAAGCTTCCAACTCGCGGTACATAGCCTGATCCAATTTTAAAGTACCTGCTACTTTCTTCATGGATTTGATTTGTGCATTACCACCCACACGACTTACCGAGATACCCACATTAATAGCCGGACGAATACCCGCATTAAACAAGTTACCTTCTAAGAAGATTTGTCCGTCTGTAATGGAAATTACATTTGTTGGAATATATGCAGATACATCTCCCGCTTGCGTTTCAATGATGGGCAAAGCAGTCAATGAACCACCGCCTTTTACCAAATGTCTGATTGACTCTGGTAAATCATTCATACTCTTTGCAACGTCGTCATTAGCAATCACTTTTGCAGCTCTTTCTAATAAACGACTATGTAAATAGAATACATCACCAGGATATGCCTCACGTCCTGGAGGTCTTCTTAACAACAAACACACTTCACGATAAGCCACCGCTTGCTTACTCAAATCATCATAGATAATTAAAGCTGGTCTACCAGTATCTCTAATAAACTCACCAATAGCAGCACCCGCAAATGGAGCGTAGAACTGCAAAGGAGCAGGGTCTGATGCTGATGCACATACTATTGTGGTATATGCCATAGCACCACTATCAGTCAAGGTTTTCATAACCCCAGCAACTGTAGATGCTTTTTGTCCGATGGCTACATAAATACAATACACAGGGTTTCCTGCATCAAAAAATTCTTTCTGATTGATGATGGTATCTACACAGATGGCAGTCTTGCCCGTCTGGCGATCTCCAATCACCAACTCACGCTGACCACGTCCAATTGGAATCATTGCATCAATGGCTTTGATACCAGTTTGTAATGGTTCCTTTACAGGTTCACGGTAAATAACACCAGGAGCTTTGCGCTCTAATGGCATTTCGTATAATTCGCCAGCAATAGGTCCTTTACCATCTATTGGTTCACCTAGGGTATTAATAACCCTTCCAAACAATCCATCTCCCACTTTAATGGAAGCGATTTTTCCCGTTCTTTTTACTTTACCGCCTTCTTTAATGTCACCACTATTACCCATCAATACCACACCCACATTATCTTCTTCTAGGTTTAAAGCAATTGCTTTAACACCATTCTCAAATTCTACCAGCTCACCACTTCTTACGCCATTCAGGCCATATACACGAGCAATACCATCACCTACTTGTAATACAGTTCCTACTTCCTCCATATCTGCAGTAACATTGAAGTTACTGAGCTGCTGCCTCAATATTGCGGAAATTTCATCGGGTTTAATGTCAACCATGATCGTTATTTTTAAAAATGTTTGTTTTTTGTTTCTATGCTTCTTTTATATTCTTTCAGTAAAAGTATTATCAAAGAATTTATGCTTGATAGTTTTCAATTCATGCACAATACTTGCATCAACTAGTTTGTTATTAAATTCTAACACAAAGCCACCAATTAAATGTGCATCCGTTTTAGTTTCCAATTCAATTTTTGGAAATCCTTGCGCAACACTAACTTTTTGCTCAATAGCCGCTTTTATTGCTGGACTTAAATCAACTGCAGAAGTCAGTTTCACTACATGAATTCCTTTCAATGTATTGTATTGTTCAATAAAGGCAACAATAATTTCTGGCATGTCACCTTCACGATTTTTATTAACCAATAATTTATTGAAGGCTTCTGTAAGTGCATTCACTTTGCCTTTAGTAAGGGTGGTTAGAATGGCATTCTTTTGGTTGTTCCGTATAATGGGACTTTTCAACAGATTTACAAAATCCCTGCTTTGCTTACACAATTCTTGCAAGTATTTCATATCAGCATATACTTCTTCTAATTGACCTTTCTCAATGGCTAAGTCAAGTAAACTTTTTGCGTATCTGCCAGCTAATTGTGGATTGGGCATCTTCTTCTATTTTCTTAGACTTTTAGTTCAATTGAACTACTTCAGCCAAACTTTTAATGTAATTTTCTTGATCTACTTTGTTTGCCAATTCTCTGCGCAACACTTTCTCTGCTACTTCAACAACCAATGAACTCACTTGATTTTTTACTTCCGTAAGCGCAGCATTTTTTTGTTGTAAAATAGCCGACTGTGCATCTGCCACAATACGGTCGTATTCAACCCTACCCTTATCTTTTGCTTCAGTCAACATTTTGTTAGCTGCTTCTTTGGCTTCCTTAATCATCACTGCCCTTTCTTCACGAGCTTTAGCCATCATGGCTTCATTCTCATTTTTCATAGCAGCCATTTCCAACTTGATTTTATCCGCCGATGCAATGGCGTCTGCAATACCCGTCTCACGCTCTTTCAAGGTTGACAATATTGGCTTCCAAGCATATTTTTGCAGTAGGAAAAATACAATCAGGAAAGCGATTAGGGTCCAAACCAACAATCCCAAACCGGGTAATAATAATTGCATATTAGAAATTTGATAGTAAAAATTCTGTTTAATCTAAAAGATCACTGCACCCATTGCCCTTTGCTTTGGATGCAGTGAAAAGTTTGTGCTACTAGGCTTTTAATACAGCCAAGATTCCAGCAATTACGGCGAAAAGGGCAACACCCTCTACGAACGCAGCTGTCAAGATCATGTTAGCACGGATGTCGTTTGACGCTTCTGGTTGACGAGCGATGCTTTCAACAGCACCTTTACCGATTTGACCGATACCGATACCAGCACCGATTGCAGCTAAACCTGCACCAATTGCACCACCTAAATGGCTTAAACTAACATCCAACAAATTCAAAATTGCAGACATACTGTTTGTTTTTGTTTGTGAAAAAAAAGATTAATGATGCGCTTCTTCATGACTTCCTTCCCTCGACTGACCTATAAAAACAGCAGTCAGATTAGTAAAAATGAATGCTTGAATAAACGCAACCAATATTTCAATAAAATAAATAAACACGGTAAATGCTACAGAAACTGGTGAAAAACCCCACCCAGCTACAGAACTCATAGCACCAAAAATAAAGATCAACATAACAAAACAAGTAATGATAATATGCCCCGCCACCATATTGGCAAAAAGACGAACTATCAATGCGAATGGCTTGGTGAAAATACTCAGAAATTCAACTGGCACTAAAATGACTTTTACAAATCCAGGTACTGGAGGCCAAAAAATATGTGCCCAAAAATGTTTGTTGGTGCTGAATAATATCACAAAGAAACTAATCACACCTAATACAATGGTGAAAGCAATATTACCCGTAACATTCGCAGTTCCAGGAATCAACCCAATCAGGTTATTGATCAAAATAAAGAAAAACACCGTTAATAAATAGGGCATGTATTTTTCGTAAGCATGTCCCAAATTAGGTTTGGCCACATCATCTCTTACAAAAGTAATGACAGGCTCAATGGCATTTTGAAAACCTGATGGAGCTACTTTGGCTCCATTTTTCTTGTACTTATTACCAATACCAATCATTAACCATGTCAACAAGCTCAATGCCAAAATCATTTGAACAACGTTACGAGTCAAACTAAAATCATATATAGTAACTGCTTCTTCTACACTACCCCCCGCATCTACCGCTACAATCTTTCCTTCTTCGCTTTTGTACCCCTCATATACTTGCCCATGGTGTAAATTACCGTAAGAGAATACAGAAACACCTCTTTCTTTAGAATAGACAATTACTGGTAAAGGAATGGCCACTTCGGTTTCTCCAATGCTGAAAAAATGAAATTCATGGGCATCTAAAATATGCTCCATAATAAGCTCCGCAGGATCAAATGCTCCCTCTTTTTTTTCTTCCCCAGCATTATGTGCTGCTATCTCCCCTTTTTCGGGCTCATGCTGTGCATATACGCTAGTTGTAAATAGCATTGTTACCAAGCTGAACAGCAGTACCGATAATGATTTTACGCTTCTAAGGACCATACCTTTCTCCAAATTTGCGGCAAAGATAAGGGTATGACCGTTAAAAACTTATGCTAAAATGGCTTTTTTCTTCTCAAACTGCATCTCGTGTAACTTGGCATAATATCCACCCAAAGCAAGCAAAGATTCATGTGTTCCCATTTCCTTTACTTCGCCTTTATCCAAGACAATAATTTTATTGGCTTTTCTAATGGTTGACAAACGATGTGCTATCACAATAGAAGTTCTACCCGAAATAAGGGTATCAATCGCTTTTTCCATCATTTGTTCGCTTTCTGTATCTATTGAAGATGTGGCTTCGTCTAAAATAAGAATGGCTGGATGGTACAATAGTGCCCTAATAAAAGACAATAATTGTCTTTGTCCTAAACTCAAAGTACTACCCCTTTCCATCACATGATACTGATATCCTCCTGGTAACTTCATAATAAAATCATGTACCCCTATCATTTTTGCTGCTTCTTCTACCTGTTCTTGGCTAATAGCTGGATTCCTTAAGGTTATATTATCTAATACCGACCCACTAAATAAAAACACATCCTGCAAAACCACCCCAATATGTTCCCGTAGATTGTCAAGTTGATAATCCACTATATTGATCCCATCAATTTCAATGCTGCCTTTTTGAATTTGATACAACCGATTCATGAGGCTGATAATACTGGTTTTACCACTGCCTGTTTGTCCAACTAAAGCCACTGTTTCTCCAGGCTTCACAGAAAAACTGATATTTTTCAATACATAATTGGGCTCATTGTAATAGAACCATACTTCTTTAAAATCAATAGATCCTTCCATTGATTTTTTTATAATATCGGTCGATTTTGGCGTAGGCATACAGTCTGTATTGTCTAAAACCTTGAATACCCTTTCCGCGGCTATCATCCCCATCTGTAACACATTAAATTTATCTGCAATAACCCTTAGGGGTCTGAAAATTTGGTTCAAATACAAGATAAATGCCACCAATAAGCCCGCATCTAATGCCTTGCCCGCAATCCACCAAACAAGCAACCCTGTACTGATGGCCAACACCACTTCCACAATAGGGAAAAATACAGAATAGGCAAATATGGCATTGATATTGGCGTTGCGATGTTCTTTATTGATGTTTTTAAACTTCTCAAACTCTCGATCTTCTGAAGCAAACGCTTGCACCACTTGCATACCAGTCAGGTGCTCCTGTACAAATGCATTCAAAGCAGCCACGGCATTTCTAACCCTGATAAAACTCTTGTTTACACTCTCCTTAAAATAATAGGTGGCAATAATCATGATGGGAAAAGGTACCAAACTGATTAAGGTAAGGCGCCAATCCATCCAAAACATGGTGGCCAATGTGATAATGATGGTTAATAAATCTGCAATTATCGGAATCAATCCGTCCGAAAAAATATCATTGATACTCTCTATATCATTGATGGTTCTAGTAGTTAGGGTACCAATAGGCGTTTTATCAAATTGACTTAAGTTCAAATCCACAATTTTCTCATACACTTTTACCCTTAAATCTTTTACCACCATCTGTCCCATCCACGCCGTAATAAAACTGAACAAAAATCGAATACTGGTTTCCAACAATAAGAATATCACCTGAAATAGGGTTACCGCAATAATAAATTTAGTAACATCACTCAAATCAGTCTTAAACAACATCCATTTTAGCCAGGAAGGAATATGCAGATTTTTGCCTGTGGCACTATCAATCGTTAATTGGATTAAATAGGGCCTAATTGGGGCAAAAAAAGCCATGACAATCGCTAATAAGATACTCCCATAAAAATAATTGGTATAGGGTTTTACAAATTGGAAAATCCTGCTGAATTGCGAAAAGTCGAATATTTTCTTCTGTGGTGTTTGTTGCATGGTATCCTACAAATGTAACAACATTGTTTATATTCGTACGGCGATGGATCAAGCATTAGAAAATCAATCTTTAGAAGCAACAGTTCCCAAATATAATTTGAACGCGGAACAGGAAAAGAATGAAATCATTCGGCACTACCGCGCTTTGTTGCGCAGTTTGCGGCCGAAATTGAAACGGGGCGACAAAGAGCTTGTCCGAACCGCTTTTGAAATGGCGGCCGAAGCACACAAAACCATGCGCCGAAAAAGTGGCGAGCCTTATATCATACATCCCCTCGCAGTGGCAATGATTTGTGTGGAAGAAATTGGTCTTGGTGTACGCAGTACCATCTGTGCATTATTGCACGATACCGTGGAAGATACCGATATCAGTTTAGACGATCTAGAACACGAATTCGGTACCGAGATTGCAAAAATTGTGGATGGGCTAACCAAGATTTCAAATGTTATTGATACCAATACCAGTCAGCAAGCAGAAAATTTTAAAAAGATTTTATTAACCCTCACAGACGACCCTCGGGTAATATTGATCAAACTGGCCGACCGCTTACATAACATGCGTACGCTAGACAGTATGAAACGTGAAAAGCAACTCAAGATTGCTTCTGAAACGGTTTGGGTTTATGCCCCTCTTGCCCATCGCATGGGGCTGTATAGTATTAAAACAGAAATGGAAGACCTCTCTATGAAATACATGGAGCCAGAAGCCTATCGGGACATCGCAAAAAAATTATCAGAAACAAAAAGAGAAAGAAGCAGATATATCAATGAATTTATTAGACCACTCAAAGAAAAATTAGAAGCTGGCGCCTTTGATTTTGAAATTTATGGAAGGCCTAAAAGCATACATAGTATTTGGAATAAAATTAAAAAGAAGTCGGTTGCATTTGAAGAAGTGTATGACCTCTTTGCTATTCGAGTAATTTTGAATTCAACACCAGAAAAAGAGAAAGAAGACTGCTGGAAAGTGTACTCTTTAATCACAGACGAATACAACCCTTCACCAGAGAGATTGCGCGACTGGCTAAGCAACCCCAAAAGCAATGGCTACGAGGCTTTGCACACAACGGTTATGGGGCCGCAGGGCAAATGGGTAGAAGTGCAAATTCGTACAAAACGGATGAATGAAATTGCAGAAAAGGGATTGGCTGCTCACTACAAATACAAAGAGGGCGGAGGCGACGAAGACCGGTTTGATAAATGGTTCGGACAAATTAGAGAAGTACTTAGCACACCCGATACAGATACCGTAGATTTTTTACAAGATTTTAAAACGTCCTTTCTAGCAGAAGAAATTTATGTATACACACCAAAGGGCGATGTAAAAATGTTGCCTGTTGGAAGTACTGCGTTGGATTTTGCTTTCTCTATACACTCTGCCATTGGCACCAAATGTATTGGCGCAAAAGTGCACCATAAGCTGGTGCCTATTAGTCATAAGTTACGCAGTGGCGACCAAGTAGAAATCATTACCAGCGGCAAACAAAAACCTTCTGAAGACTGGTTAAGTATTGTTGTCACTGCCAAAGCAAAAAATAAAATCAAAGATGCGCTTCGCGAAGAAAAAAGAAAGATTGCTGACGATGGTAAATATACTTTACAACGAAAGCTAGAAGGCATGGGTGCTGCCTATAATCAGCACAATATTGAAGAATTGGTACACTTTTACAAAGTACCTTCTTCATTGGATCTTTTGTATAGGATTGCTACTAAATCAATCGACTTAAGAGAGTTGAAAGACTTTCATTTATTTGGAGATAGAATAGAACATCCAAAACCGAAACCTACTATTCACGAGGTTAATATTGACCACCAACACCATAAACACTTTAATAAAAAAGATTCTGAACTCATCATTTTTGGAGAAAGCAGTGACAGGATTGTGTACACATTGGCAAAATGCTGTAACCCAATTCCAGGCGATGACGTTTTTGGTTTTGTGAGTACAGGGAAAGGGTTAATCATTCATAGAACAAGCTGTCCAAATGCCACACAATTAATGGCCAACTATGGGCATCGAGTAGTTAAAACTAAATGGGCTAAGAACAAAGAAATTTCTTTCTTAACAGGCCTTAAAATAATAGGCATGGATGACGTAGGTATTATTAATAAGATTACCAACGTGATTTCTGGAGAAATGCGGGTAAATATTGCTGCGCTAACTATTGAGTCCGCCGAAGGCATCTTTAGAGGAACTATTAAAGTATTTGTGCACGACAAAGAGGAATTAGAGGAATTAGTGGACCGTTTGAGGCAATTACATGGAATACAAACAGTTGATCGTTTTGACACAGAATCCCTTACCTGACGGCCTTTCTGACAATTAATTTAAATTGATGAATATTTAATTTGCATCATTGCAGTTTTACTCATGGTCAAGGCTTATTTTTGCCACCTACACAAAATATTTTTATGGTTGATGTAATTCTAGGTTTACAATGGGGCGATGAGGGTAAGGGCAAAATTGTAGACTATTTCGCTCCCCGTTATGATATCGTAGCCCGTTTTCAAGGAGGCCCAAATGCAGGGCATACACTCTATGTAGAAGGTAAAAAGCAAGTATTACACCAAATACCTTCAGGCATTTTCCATCAAGACAAAGTAAATATCATCGGTAACGGTGTGGTACTAGATCCTGTTACCCTGAAAAGAGAATGCGATGCAGTTGCTGCTTATGGCATTGACGTTCGCAAAAATTTATTTATTTCTGAGCGTACCAATATCATTATTCCAACACACCGAGCACTTGATAAGGCTTCTGAAATGTCTAAGGGCGAAAACAAAATCGGTTCTACCTTAAAAGGAATTGGACCCGCTTATATGGATAAAACGGGTAGAAATGCTTTGCGTGTGGGCGACTTATTAGACAAAGGATTTATTTCTCAATACATCAAACTTCGCTTAAAACACCAAAAGCTATTAGACAATTTTCATTTTATTGAAGACATTTCTGCTTGGGAAGAGGAGTTCTTTGAAGCACTGGAATTTTTGAAAACATTGAACGTGATCAATTGCGAATACTATGTAAATGATCAGATTGCTAAAGGAAAAAAAATTTTAGCAGAAGGCGCGCAGGGAAGTATGCTTGACATAGACTTTGGAACATTTCCGTTTGTAACGTCTTCTAATACCATTTCTGCCGGAGTTTGTACAGGGCTGGGGATTTCTCCAAAACAAATCAATGAAGTGATGGGGGTTACCAAAGCTTATTGCACAAGGGTAGGAAGCGGACCATTCCCAACTGAACTCTTTGATGAGACTGGCGAAGAATTACGCAAAATTGGTAGCGAATTTGGCGCAACTACTGGTAGGCCTCGTAGGTGCGGTTGGATGGATTTGGTTGCCCTTCAATACACTTGTATGATCAATGGGGTTTCACAGATTGTGATGACAAAGGCAGACGTTTTAGACGCATTTGAAGACCTATCCATGTGTACTTCCTATGAAGTGAATGGCGTTTCTACCAAACAAGTGCCTTTCCAAATGGCCAAATCTACCATCGTTCCAATGCTTGAACAATTTAAAGGCTGGAAAATGGATACAACCAAGATTAAAGAAGCTGCTGATTTACCTTTGAAAATGCAAGAATATATTAAGTATATCAACGAATACGTTGGGGTACCTGTAAAGCATGTTTCGAATGGACCTGGAAGGGATCAAATAGTTCATTTATAATATTTTTTAAAAAAATTGTAGCAATCAAAAAATATTTTTGGTGGATACAATTTTGCGATGAAATTTTACGCAATAATCTTATTAGAATATGCCAACAAAATCTGATAAGGATAACAAATCCTCAGCTCCAAAAAAGACACCCGCAAAAAGCGATGAGTCAAAGCCGTCTCCAAAAAGCAAAAAGCAGCTGGAAGATGATGACGATGATTTAGACGATGATGATGAATTGGATACCACCCCGGTAAAAAAATCTTCCTCAAAAGGCGCAGCCAAAAAAGGCAAGAGCGATGATGATGACGATGATGATGAAACCGAAGTGGACGACGATTGGGAAAAGTCTGAAGAAGGTGACGATTGGGATCCTGACTTTGACGAATTTGATATCCCTAAAAGCAAGGGTAAAAAAGCTCCAGCAACAGGTGGCGCTAAGAAAAAAGCAGATGAAGACGACGATTTCAAAATTGATGAAGACTTCAAAGAATTCGACTTATTCAATGATAAAGACACAGG
>JANOYH010000360.1:0-12678 GCA_031428775.1 Bacteroidota bacterium | reverse complement strand
AAAAAAAGGAAAACGGAAAAAGATCAAAAAATATTTTTAAAAGGGCTCAATGAATTTGGCAAAATAGCGCAAAAGCAAATGGGTCAATTTTTTACAAATGCTACATTAGAAGAGCGGTCGCATTTTTTGCAAATGGTGATTGATCAAAAAGTCAAAGCCCCCATTTTATTAGACTTTTTTCAAAATGCAAAAAGGCGCATCATTCAAGCCCATACTGGTTCTGCCTACTTCATGACCAATATTCAAGTCTACGAGCAAATTCCTGCTAGGTTTCATGGCAGCGTTCCAATTAAATCATAAATATTCATCCACTTGTTCATCTAATTAATTATGGGAGATAAAAATAGTCATATAGCCTCGAAAAGAAATTATGATGCCATTGTGATAGGCTCGGGTATGAGTGGCGGGTGGGCTGCAAAAGAATTTACGGAAAAAGGATGGAGTACCCTTGTCTTAGAAAGGGGTAAAGAGGTGGAACACATGAAGGATTATCCCACTACCAACAAAATGCCTTGGGAATTTGAACATCGCTTACAAATGCCCTTAGCGATTACAGAAGCCAATCCAATTGTAAGTAAGTGCTATGCTTTTAAGGAAGACGCAGCCCATTTTTTTGTTAAGGACCAAGAGCATCCGTATCAACAAGCTCAACCATTCGATTGGATACGAGGCTATCAAGTAGGAGGTAAATCCCTGCTTTGGGCCAGACAAACACAGCGTTGGAGTGATTTTGACTTTGAAGGCCCAAAGCGAGATGGGTTTGCCGTTGATTGGCCAATTAGATATAAGGATTTAGCAGACTGGTATACTTATGTAGAAAAATTTGTGGGCATTTCTGGCGAAAAAGATGGGTTAGCAGTTTTGCCTGATGGCGCATTTTTACCAGCACTGGAAATGACCTGTGTAGACCATTATTTTAAGGACGTGTTGAAAAAGAATTATTCCAATCGACATTTAATTTATGGCAGGTGTGCACACCTTACAAAGCCCGAGCCCATTCATTTGGCACAAGGTAGAGGTCAATGTATGAATAGGGTGTTATGTCAGAGGGGTTGTCCTTTTGGGGGCTATTTTAGTAGCAATTCAAGTACTATTCCTTGGGCCGCAAAAACGGGATTACTTACACTACGTCCTTTTTCTGTGGTACATTCCATTATCTATGATGAAAAAAAGGGAAAAGCCACTGGCGTTCGGGTGATAGATGCAAATAGTAAAGAAATGGTGGAATATTACGCAAAAGTGATTTTTGTCAATGCGGGGGCTTTAAATACTAACCTCATTTTATTAAATAGTGTATCTACTAGATTCCCTCAAGGTTTGGGAAATGACAATGGAATTATGGGAAAATATGTAGCATTTCACAATTATCGAGCAAGGATTAATGCAGTACATGAAGGCCATCAGGAATATACCACTGATGGGAGGTCGCCCACCTCCGCTTATTTGCCAAGATTTAGAAATGTAGAAAAGCAAGAAACCAACTTTCTTCGCGGATATGCAGCTGGATTCTCCTCATATAGAAGCAAAGAACGCAATGTGGAGGGTTATGGTACTGAATTGAAAGAACATTTAGCGGAAAAAAAATGGGCACCGTGGCGTGTAGGTTCACATATGATGGGAGAGACCTTACCCAAAGAGCGGAATAATGTAAGTCTGGACCCATTGTTAAAAGACAGTTTTGGAATACCGCAGTTAAAAATTGACATACAGTACGACGAAAATGACGAGAAAATGGTATTAGATTTTTTTGAACAGATGACTGAAATGTATACAAAAGCAGGGTTTAAGGAGATACATACAACAGATTCTAAGCAAGCACCCGGACTAGATATCCATGAAATGGGTGGAGTTAGAATGGGCAGGGATCCCAAGACCTCATTATTAAATGAAAATAATCAATTGCACGCTTGTAAAAATGTGTATGTGACTGATGGGGCCTGCATGACCTCTACTGCTACACAAAATCCATCCTTGACTTATATGGCTTTGACAGCTAGAGCAGTAGCACATGCTGTAAAAAATGGGGGAGTATAATATTATTGCTAAGAAGGGCCATTTGGGCATTTTTTTTGAAGCATTGAAATTGAATTGTTTTTTTCTTATTAGATTGCACCCGATAAAAGTAAAAAGGTTTATGACAATCGAAAGTTTTAAAGTACTGACACACGAACAAAAATTAAAGGAATTGCGATTTACAGGTGAGTTATTGGGTTCCTATGAGCGCAATGGTGAACCCAATACCCCAAAAATTCCAGGCGATATTTTTGCCTTGTATGACTTTTGGGTATACTTGAGTGATGACGAGCAAACGGTCATTCCAACCAGAAGAAATCCATTGGAAGCAACATCCTAATTTTCATTTACTACACCACCATATTAAAAACGCTCCTAATTTGGAGCGTTTTGCATTTATGGACTAGTTATTCTTTGATGGTGGTTACATTTTCATTTGTTTCACAAAATGGTGTTTGGGAATTCTTTAATTTAGCGATACATGAAAAAAACATTACTCCCTGTTATTCTAGTTTTGGTTGGGATTTGCTCACAGAAATCTGTTCAAGCACAACAACTGGATTCGGTTTTGGCCATCTATGAAGCATCCTTCCCTAATGAAAGAGTGCATGTACATTTCGATAGAACTATGTACAATATTGATGAAACCATTTTTTATAAAGTGTATTTGCAAATGGCAGGTGCACCAAGTGAGATCAGCAAAAATATGTATATAGCATGGTTTGATACCAGTGGCAATCTTATTAAGCAAACTGCTGCGCCTTTGTTTCAATCAACCGCAAAAGGTTCTTTTACGATACCCGTAAATTATCGGGGCGATTTCATTCACGTAAAAGCATTTACAAGGTGGATGCTAAATGGCGACTCTGCCTTTTTATTTGAAAAAAACATTCCTATTAATACAGGTAAACAAATCATATCACCGAGAAAAGCACCAGCAAAAACAATGGTTGTTTTATTCCCAGAAGGAGGGAATATCATACAAGGAATTAATAATAGAATTGCATTCAAAGCAACCACACAAACAGGCGCACCTGTATTCATCAAAGGCTTTTTAGTTAATGATAAAAACAAAGTAATTGATACGCTCAAAGCAGTGCACGATGGAATGGGCGCTTTTTCCATAAAACCCATTGATGGAGAACGTTATACATTGAACTGGACGGATGAAAATAACCAAAAAGGTACAACAGCATTAATGGTAACACAAAGCCAAGGGGTGGTATTAAAAATAACGATGGATTATGAAAAAGCCTATGCGCAGGTAGAGAGAACGGTAGGGGTACCTGATAATTTGAAAAAATTAAAATTATTGGTACATCAAAATCAGCAATTATTATATTCAGTAGATTTCAAAGGGGAAGAAAAATTAATTCAAAAAGCGGCATTGCCTATAGATGAAATGGCAACAGGCATTGTGCAGTTTTCACTTTTTACGGAAGACTGGATTCCAGTTGCAGAAAGAATTGTTTTTGTCAATAACAGATTACATGAGTATAATGCTAAATTGAATTTAGCATTAATTGATTTGAAAAAAAGGGGTAAAAATGTCATTGAAATTATGGTTTCAGATACAGCTTCTACCAATATGTCTGTTTCAATTACCGACGCTTCCATCGTATTACCAGAACAACAATCTATTTATTCTAGTCTTTTATTGAGCAGTGATATCAAAGGAAAAGTGTTTAATCCTGCTTATTATTTTTCAAGTGATGCAGATAGCGTTGCTGCGCACTTAGATTTGGTTATGATGACAAATGGTTGGAGGCGCTTTGATTGGGAAAAAGTAAAGGCGGGCATTTTTCCAATGATCATTTATCCGGTTGAAACAGATTTCATCAAATTGAATGGAAAAGTGAGTGGGAATTTATCACTTGCTAATAGTAAAGATTTAATGTTAAACATGATCATGACTGGGAAGGACAGTAGTGTAAAGCTATTGACAGTACCTGTAACTAAAAGTGGACTTTTTGAACAAAATGATGTTTTCTTTTACGATACCATGCGTGTGTATTATAGTTTTAATAACAATCCGAAACTAACTGAGCAAACGCAGGTTAAAATTGAAAATGGATTATTGCGTTCTGAGTATAAAAAAGTAGGATTGAATTTGAGTGGGAATAGTGCTGGATGGTCTGATAGTATGGCAAGGGTTCAGTTGAATTTTTATTTATCGGAACAAGAAAAATTGAGAAGACAAATGGAGTCTGCCACGCTTCAAGAAGTGATTGTAAAAGCAAAAATAAAATCACCCGTTCAAGTTTTAGATGAACGATACGCATCAGGTTTGTTTAGTGGTGGGGATGGCTATTCTTTTGATTTAACCAATGATTTGAGTGCAATGGGCGCTATGGATGTATTAACGTATTTGCAAGGTAAGGTTGCAGGTTTAATGGTAACTGGGGCGGGCCCAAGTGCAACTGTAAGCTGGAGGGGATCAACGCCAGATATGTATTTAAATGAAATGAAAATGGGTATTGACATGATTCAAACTACCAATGTTAATGATATTGCTTTTATCAAAGTATTTAGGCCTCCATTTTTTGGTAGTGGTGGTGGCGGTGGCGGTGGTGCAATTGCTATTTATACAAAAAAAGGGGGATCTTCAAGAGGCAATTCGGCCAATAGCAAAGGTATGGAAAACACCATTTTAGGTGGCTATTCTGTTTTTAAGGAGTTTTTTAATCCTAGTTATGATAAGCCAACTGGAAACTTTGAAGTGGATAGTAGGACTACATTGTATTGGAATCCTTTTGTATTAACCAATAAGAGAAGTCCGAGAGTTAAACTGGAGTTTTATAACAATGATTCTAGCAAAAAATTGCAATTGGTGTTAGAGGGTATGAATTCCAAAGGCAAACTAACAAGAGTAGTGAAAATATTGGAATAGAAATTGAAAGAAATGGAATATTTTAATACTGAACGGATATAAAAAATGAGCAGTTAACTGCTCCTTTTTTATAGGTGGTATTATACTAATGATTATTTTGTGGTTACACCTGGAGGGAAAGTGGCCATAATAGCAGCAATTGCTGTTTTAATAGAAGCTTCTACATCATTTGAAGGCTTGTCAATTTCTTTGTTACCAATACCTTGCCAAACCATTTTAGAGGTTTTAGCATCAATCATTTCAACTGCAATGGATCCGTCCTTATACTCGTATGTACTTACAGTAGTACTTCCGCTTGCCATTCCGCCTCCATAGTAGCCATATGGGCGGTACATACCGCCATAACCGTAATAATTGGTACTAGATGAAATGGTTTGTTTGTCTTTTAAAATAGTAATAGCATTAACTTTCAAATCAGGGTTGGACTCAGAATAAATGAACCCTTTTCTAGTCATTTCTTCTTTAATAGCATCAACGATACGGTCGGCGTTTAGTTGACTAACACTACCAGAAATCTTGATATTAATAAAACTAAAAGATTTGTAAGTAGAGAAATTAACTGACTTGTCGTAATCATTGGTAACTTTTAGAGCTGGAGTACATGACACTGCAAAAAGCATAATCATCAAGCCCATAGCAATTTTTGTAAGTTTCATAGATTTAATTTCAGTGAAAATTTAATAGTTTAATTGATTAAACCGACATTTGACTATTAACTTTAATATAGAAGATTTGAATTTAGAGATAAGGAGTGCAATATCCTATTGGGTATATTGCTAAAAGACAACTTATATGTTAAAATTTTATCTTTAAAATTAACAGAAGCCTCTATCTTTGTAAGACAATTGTCATCCTTCATCCCTTTACGCTATCAACTTTAAATAAACATGTATGAAAAAATTACTGGCTTTTATAATAATGGCAGTCCCCGTTTTTCAATTGGCTGCACAAACTACATTGACACCTTTAACTGATGCAATAAAAGTTGATTCTGTTAAATCAATAGGGAAAACAGATTCTTCAGTTAGCACTGTTATAATGGAAAATGCAACAGCTCCTGTAGTAAATGCAAAATACAATGACGATGCTCCAACCAAAAAAGTAGCACCTTGGTTTGTAAATAGGTTTCGTTTTAGTGCGGGATTCATGTATGCTGATAACAATACAGAAATTAGCTTAGGTAATTCAAGTGGATCAATTGGAACAAGTGTTGATTTTGAAAAAGACCTTGGATTTGATAAGAGGGTCAATACATTTTTAGGCAATTTTCAGTGGCGAATTAATAGGAGGTGGAGATTTGATTTTAGTTATTATCAACTGAATAGGAATGCTTCTAAGCAAATTCAAAAAACCATTAATTTTGGAGATAGTACCTATAATTTCAATGCCAATGTTAGCAGTTATTTTAATAATAACATTTACAGAGTGTCTTGGGGCTATGCCATTTTATCGAAACCGAAATATGAAGTAGGATTATTGCTAGGATTTCACACAATGCAAACTGATTTAGGCATTGGGATTAATTCAACTGCTGGCAACGTAAATAAAAACGAATCCATCACTTTTACTGCCCCTCTACCTGATTTAGGAATTTGGGGTGGTTTTGCCATCGGAAAAAGAATTGCTTTCAATGGCGAAATCAGTTATTTGAGTATTTCTGCAGGTGAATTTAAAGGAAGTATATTAAGCTACAATGCAACTGCCATGCTTCGATTAACCAAACATATTGATTTTTCATTAGGTTATTCAGGATTTGATTTTACTTTAGACGCTACATTCGATAAACAAATTACACATATTGGATGGGGTTATAAAGGTCCTTCTATTGCTTTAGCCTATAGTATTTTGAGTAAAAAGTGGACTCGTTAATTTGTAGTTCCAAATTGCGATAGTTTGATAGATCTATTAAAAGAAAAGATGCATTCGAAATATAAAGAATTGAATAAAATGGAACAAACCATGCGTTGGTTTGGTCCGAATGATCCAGTGAGTTTGCAAGATATATTGCAAGCAGGATGTACAGGTGTAGTTACGGCATTGCACCATTTAGCCAATGGCGTAATTTGGACTAAAGAGGCCATCCTAGAAAGAAAAGCAATCATTGAATCTGCTGGATTGGTCTGGTCAGTGGTGGAAAGTGTGCCTGTTCACGAAGCCATTAAAACACAAACCGGTAATTTTGAACAATATATTAGTAACTATCAAGTATCCATCAGCAACTTAGGTGCTTGTGGCATCACTACAGTTACTTATAATTTTATGCCAGTACTCGACTGGACTAGAACTGATTTGGCGTATACAGTTGCAGACGGGAGCAAGGCTTTGCGCTTTGAAAAAGCTGCGTTCATGGCATTTGACCTTTTTATTTTAAAAAGAAAAAATGCAGCTGAAAGTTATTCTGAGGAAGAAATAAGGAGAGCGGAAAGAAAATACCAAGAAATGGATCCAGCAGCAAAACTTTTGCTGCAAAAAAACATCATAGCAGGTTTGCCAGGTAGTGAAGAAAGCTTTACACTTGAACAGTTTCAGGCAACATTGGATACCTATGAAGAGGTTGATGCTGATCGATTGAGGAAAAATTTAATCTATTTTCTGCAGCAAATTATTCCGGTAGCTGAATTGGCAGGGGTTAACATGGTGATACATCCTGACGACCCTCCTTATCCTATTTTAGGGTTACCAAGGGTACTGAGTTCAGCTGCTGATTTTCAAGCTATAATTGATGCTGTACCATCTTTACATAATGGATTGTGTTTTTGCACAGGATCTTTTGGCGTAAGGCCAGATAATGATTTACCTGGCATGGTAAAAAACTTTGCCAATAGAATCAACTTTATACATTTAAGAAGCACTAGAAGAAATGAATGGGGCGATTTCTATGAAGATAATCATCTGGAAGGCGACGTAGATATGTTTGCTGTCATTAAAGAATTGGTGATTGCAATGAAAGAACGAAATTGTTCTATTCCCGTAAGACCTGACCATGGTCACCAAATGTTGGACGATTTAAATAAAAAAACCAATCCTGGTTATTCTGCAATTGGCAGACTAAGGGGATTGGCTGAAATCAGGGGTTTAGAAATGGGTATTCAAAGAAGTATGCAAGAATAATTCAAGCATGTTACTAAGCATTTCTTTTATTTATCATTGTAACATTTTTTTCTAGACTTTCTATTTTCTACAATCAGGCGTATAATAAAAAAAGAGCCGCAAGGTTTGATTTTTATTGTACTGGTAACCACTCGCTTTCTGTTGAAATACTTCCATATAACCAATATCAAAACTTAGGTTATGATTAATGGGTTGCCTTAAACCAATGAAAAATCTATTTTGATCAAAAGTATTGTAGACAACTTCTTTTCCCATTTGAATCAAAATTTCATCGGATAAAACCAAAGAAGGATAATGTGGGTTTTTAAAGAAAGGAGTGGCTATACTAAATAAATACCTAATTCTATCTGTGAATTTATATTCCCCAGTAAATTGGTCATTTACAATTTTTTCTTGCCACCTTTGTTCATTTCTAAGCCTATTGAGGATATTCATTTTCCCCAGTTTTGTGGCAATTTGAATTTGTTGGTAAATCCGATTTTCTACAGCATAGTGTTGCCCATTAGCAGTTGTTGGAACCGACCAAAGTTTGGCAATTCCAAGTGTAAAGCTAATATTGTCTTTTAGCCAATAATTTACCCCAGTGCGTAAAAAGTAGAAACTAGGCTTTGCCATAAAATCAGTTGATTTATAATGTGCATCAGCAACCATCCCCCATTTTTTTGAAAATCGGATCGTACTGTTTATACTAAGCCATGCTTGACTTTGTTTGTTAACCTGTTTTGAAGTTATTGCGGTTTGAGCACCTACTTGATTAAGGTAGCTAAGTATAATAAATACGGTTATAAAGAAACGTATTTGCTTTTTCATTCGAGATAAATTAAAAATAGGCTTGAAGTCAATTAGGCAAAAAACAAAATCAATAATTGTGCTGCAAGGATGCGCAATATCATAGTAAGTGGATAGACCGTTGCATAAGTTGCAGACGGAATATCATTGCCCGCCATTTTGAGTGCAAAAGCTAGTGCAGGTGGGTCTGTACAAGCACCTGCTAATAGTCCACAAATTTCAAAATAGGTCTTTTTAAGAAACCTTTTTGCTAATAATCCTATGATTAATAATGGCACCATTGTAATGGAAATACCCATATAAATCCAACGAAATCCACTTCCATCTTCAAATGCTGATGCAAGATTATGTCCACTACTAAGTCCCACACTGGCCAAGAAAAGTGCAATACCCAATTCTCTAATCATTAGGTTGGCACTGTTTGTAGTGTAATTATTCAAGTATAATGAATTGCCAAATCTACTTAAGAATAAAGCCACGATTAATGGTCCACCTGCCATACCAATTTTTACGGCAACTGGTATATTGGGAATATGGAATGGGATGCTTCCCAAAATAATTCCAAATACAATACCAATAAAAATTGGGCCTAAATCGGGCGATTCTAATCTTTTAAGTGAGTTGCCTACCAATGAAATAAATTCTTCCACACTTTCTTCGGTTCCAACTACTGTAATGGTATCACCTAATTGCAATAATTCATTGCCATGTGCAACCATTTCAATTCCTGCTCTTTTAATTCTGGAGATGGTCAAAGCCTCATGTTGTGAAACTAAAATACTAGCCAATCTTCTGTGGGTGACTTCTTTTCTTGTAACAACTATTTGTCTTGAAATTAAATTACTACTAGGTTCATTTCTTAAATTCATGTCAACCTCTGAACCAACGAGCAATTTTACTTTTTCCATTAATTTTTTTGTGGCCACTACTTGCAAAACATCACCTTCTGCTAAAACCAAATCTGGAGTTGGTGTAATGACTTGACCATTGTGTAACATTCTTGAAATAATCACAGGCTCATTCAGCAATTTGAAAATGCTTCTCAATTGTTCTCCAATGAGTTGTTTGTTCTCTAATTTCAGGTGTTTATTGATGGGACGGTTTGATTGTATATAGTTGAGCTTGCGGTGTAATTCTTTTTCTCTTTCAATATCAATTCCTAAAACTTTTTTCAAAATAATCAAAGATAAAATGATGCCCATCACGGCAAAAGGATAAGCCACCGCATATGCCAAAGTAATGGTGCCATTGTCCACACCAGTTACATGCAAGTCCTTAACAGCAGCTTGTGCGGCAGCTAGGCCTGGAGTGTTTGTTACAGCACCACTCATAACACCAGCCATTATAGCAATGTGGGTTCCCGAAAAATAAAAGAAAAGAACGGTCATTAAAACGCCTGTTAATACAACGGAAGCGGCTATGGCATTATTAGCAAGTGCCGTTTTTTTAAGGGAAGAAAAAAATCCTGGACCAACTTGCAAACCAATAGCGTACACAAAAATAATGAGTCCAAATTCTTTTAAAAAATGTTCTGTGTCTTTATTTACAGTAATGCCTAAATAAGAAACCAATAAACCAATAAATAAAATCCAAGTAATACCAAAAGAGATTCCAAATATTTTCAATTTACCAAATAATATGCCTAAGGCTATTACAAGTGCATAAATGATGGCTGCTTGAGCAACAGATTGCTCAGTAAATAAAGTAATAAACCAATTCATAATGCGCAAATTTAAGTAATAAAAAAGAAGGAACGAATGATGGCATTCGTTCCTTTTTATAAGTTGCGTCAAATATGTTCTGGTTCAAGGGCCCAATGTTCAGGAGAACGCCATAATGCGCCTAATAGTAATTCCCTCATGAAATAAAACTCTTTGGGCAATTTATCATATAGTTTGGCAAAAAGTTCTTCGTGACCCATTAATTCTTGTTTCCAAGGTTCTCTATCAATAGTCATAATTTTTGCGAAATCTTCTCTTGAGAAATTTTCAATTCCAGTCCAGTCCATATCTTCATACCTTGGCATCCAGCCAATGGGTGATTCAACGGCGCTTGCGCCTCCGTGAACCCGCTGAACAATCCATTTTAATACGCGCATATTTTCACCAAAGCCTGGCCATAAGAATTTACCATTTTCGTCTTTTCTAAACCAGTTCACGCTAAATATTCGTGGGGCATTTGGAAGGTCTCTACCAAATTGTAACCAGTGATTCACATAGTCGCCCATATGATAGCCCATAAAAGGCAACATAGCAAATGGATCCCTTCTCACTTTACCTACTTCGCCAAATGCTGCAGCTGTTGTTTCACTACCCATGGTAGCAGCTGCGTATACACCGAAATTCCAGTTAAATGCTTGTGAAACCAATGGTATTGCAGTGCTTCTTCTTCCGCCAAAAACAAATGCTGCTACCGGAACGCCTTTAGGATTATCCCAGTCTTTATCAATGGCTGGATTTTGATTGGCGGGTGCAGTAAAACGACTATTTGGATGTGCTGCTGGTTTACCACTTTCTTTATTATAGGGTAAACTATGCCAATCTGTTAATCCATCAGGAATTTCTTTGGTCATTCCTTCCCACCATACGTCTTTGTCTGCGGTAATGGCCACATTAGTAAATAGGGTATTGGCTTTAATGCTTTCCATTGCATTAGGATTGGTATGGTAATTGGTACCTGGAGCAACTCCAAAATAACCCGCTTCTGGATTGATGGCATAAAGATTGCCATTTTCGCCTTTATGAATCCAAGCAATATCGTCACCAACAGTAGTTACTTTCCAATCGTCCAGGCCTTTTGTAGGAATCATCATGGAGAAATTTGTTTTACCGCAGGCACTTGGAAAAGCGGCAGCGATATAGGTTTTTTCTTTTTTGGGTGATTCTACTCCAAGTATGAGCATGTGTTCTGCTAACCAACCTTCTTCTTTACCCAACACTGAAGCAATTCTAAGGGCAAAACATTTTTTGCCCATCAGTGCATTGCCACCATAGCCGCTACCATAAGAAATGATTAAACGTTCTTCTGGAAAGTGTGAAATGTATTTAGTTGTTGGATTATTGGGCCATTTGGAATCACCTTGATCAGCATTAAGTGGAGCACCTACTGTGTGGATACACTTTACATATTCGTTTCTTTTTAGGCAAGGGTAAATGTTTTCGCCCATTCTTGTCATGATGTTCATATTAACCACTACGTATTCAAAATCGGTAATTTGTACACCATATCTTGAAAATGAAGAGCCTACTGGTCCCATGCAGAATGGAATCACATATAAAGTTCTTCCAACCATTGATTCTTCCATCAAGCTATTCAGCAATTGTTTCATAGCTTTTGGTTCCATCCAATTATTAGTTGGACCAGCATCGTCTTTTAGCCTACTACATATAAATGTTTTGTCTTCAACACGTGCTACATCACTAGGGTCAGAAAAACAGGCATAACTATTGGGTCTTTTTTCTGGATTCAACTTAATAAAGGTTCCCTTCTTTACTAATAATTCACAAAGCCCGTCATACTCTTGCTTTGATCCGTCGCACCAATATATGTTTTTAGCATTGCATTGGTTGGCAATATTGTTAACCCAACTTTTTAATTCTGGAAGGATATTTCCTTGTTCATTGATGTGTTCTTTGTTCTCTTGTTTCATATTAATGCAATATTTTTAAAATGAAGTAATTGAATTTTTAATACATCAAAGTTTCTTACAAAAATTGGATCTAAATATGATAGTTGTTAGTTTATTACGTTTATTTTTATTGTTTCAACGTTAAGTTTGAATTATTTTAGTTGAAATGATTGAATATGCTTCAATTGGGTTAAAATAATTTATATGTTAAATAAATGTATTTTAAAATTTAAGCCAATAAACGAAT
>JANOYH010000359.1:0-20301 GCA_031428775.1 Bacteroidota bacterium | reverse complement strand
AAAAACAATACTAATAATATTAGTTTACATCTATTTTCTTAAAGCTTTAGAATACAATAGTTTATAATCTATATTTAAATATTAAATAGTAATCTATAAAATCAATTTACCCCTATTATTAGCACATGTTAGAGATGGTACAAGTAAAAGAAAAATACAGATCAATTATAATTGAAAATCAATACTTTGGAACAGTTAATTGGTATAAAATGTTGTTTCTAAATTTAGATATAATAATTGAACAATATGAAGCCTATCCAAAAACCAGTTTTCGTAACCGAACGGTGATTGCGGGGAGTAATGGGTTGATCCATTTGTCGGTTCCCTTAGAAAATGGGCGTAGTCAGAAAGCCATTTTCAAAGATGTAAAAATTTGCAATCAGCAGACTTGGCAAAAGCAACACTGGCGAAGTATTGTTTCTTGTTATGCCAAATCGCCCTTCTTTGAATTTTATAGAGATGGGATGGAAAACTTCTTTTTGAAGAAATACGACTATTTACTCGACTTAGATTTGGAAATTCTAGTTTGGGCAAAAAAGCAATTAAAGCTTACTTCGCAAACGCTCTTTACAGACCGTTTTTTGCCCAACTATGGTGAAAATATCTTAGATCTTAGGGATCAAATTAAACCAAGTCACTTTCAAGAAGTCGAAGTACCGATTGTCTACAATCAAGTTTTTGAAGACAGAATTGGATTCCAACCCAACTTAAGCATCATTGATTTGCTAAGTTGTTGTGGACCAGCTACGAAATCTCTAATGATAAACAACATTTTAACGATTTAATGGCTCTATCTGATGGCTGTTATTTTGATTATGCCTATTTTTAAGGATTGCGATTGTTAAAAAATAAATTCGCACCATTTTAGTGCCACCAGATGAAGAAGACCTTATTACTGTATTGTATTTTGTTTCTCGTGGGATTCAATAAGGTCTCAGCCCAAGATTTCTCTAATAAAGGAACCGATTTTTGGTTGGGCTATGGCTACCACGTGGGTATGTCTAATAACGCCTTAGGCAATGCAGCAAATGGTGGTGCTCAGGAAATGGTACTTTATTTTACATCAGATAAAAACGCCATTGTAACAGTGGACATTCCCGGAGTAGGTTATTCACAAACCTATAATGTAATAGCCAACCAAGTTACTGTATCCAACCCCATTCCTAAGACGGGCGTGCAAGATGCAAGAATAAATGGCGTTGGATTACTCAACAAAGGTATACATGTTACAAGTGATGTGCCCATTGTGGCTTATCAGCATATTTACAATTCCGCTGTATCAGGTGCCACATTATTGTTTCCAACTAACACCTTAGGAAAAGAATATTATTCAGTTAATTATACCCAATCATCCAATCAAGCGTTTTCAAATTCTTTTTTCTTTGTCATTGCTACAGAAGATGGGACTTCTATAGAAATTACACCATCAGCTGCTAATTTAAATGGGCTTGCAGTAGGAGTGCCTTCTACGCCAATTCCACTTACTAAAGGCCAAGTATATAGTGTAATGGGTACAACAGCAGGATCTCAAGGAACCGATTTAACAGGTTCAAAAATCCGATCTATTAGTAGTAATGGTTCTGGCGGATGTAAAAAAATTGCTGTTTTTTCTGGTGCAGGTAAAATAAGTATTGGTGGAACAGCAACTGGTTCAGCAGACAATCTAATTGGACAAGCTTTACCTTCAGTTGCTTGGGGGAAAAAATATTTAACGGCACCAACAGGAAGTCAACCCAATAATTTTTACCGTGTTTGTGTAACAGATCCCAATACTGTTGTTACTTTAAATGGCGTTGTGATTCCTAAAACTTCTTTAATTAATAATTTTTACTACCAATTTAAAAATAGTAATGGCGCAGCACCCAATTCACCTGCACCCAATTTAATAGAAGCTGATATTCCAATAATGGTAGCACAGTATTGTACTACACAGGGTCAAGATGGTAACCCCAATTCTTCCCCATTTGGTGATCCTGAAATGATTTATTTAAGTCCAGTTGAACAAACCATTAATAATATTACCCTCTATTCTGCCAATAGATTTGCCATTGTACAGAGTTATATCAATGTCATCATTAAAACGGGAGGTGTCAATAGTTTTACCATTGATGGCATTTCAAAAACCGCTAGCTTTAATATACACCCTCAAGAAAGCAGTTTCTCTTATGCCATCATTCCAGTTACAAGTGGGTCTCATACATTGTACTCAGACTCAGGTTTTAATGCCATTGCATATGGTTTTGGTTCGGCAGAATCATATGGATATAATGCAGGAACCAATGTAAAAGACTTTTCACAAACGGCTAGTTTTCAAAACCCCTATAAAAGACTAGACTCTGCCATTTCCTGTGTGAACACCCCATTTGAATTTTCAATCCCTTTAAATTTTCAACCCTCTACTATTAAATGGGAGTTTACTGCTGCACCAAATATTTCTCCGACAAATACCATTGGCATCATTACAACACCAACTTCAGACAGTGTGATTAATACGAACGGACAAAAATTATATTATTATAGTCCCAAACAAACCTTTCGCTTCTCACAAGCAAATACACTTGCACTTAGAGATACAATAAAATTATATACTACTTCTGCAACACCAGATGGCTGCGGTAGTACGGAACAATTATATACCATTCCAGTTAAAGTAGTAGGCTTACCCTTAGCAGATTTCACCACCAATAATAGTGGCTGTGTTAGTGACTCTGTGCACTTTTTTGATGCAACAAATACTTTTGGAAATGGTGTGATTGATATTGGCATCTGGGATTTTGGTGATGGCACAATTGACACTTCTTTTAATCCAATAAAAAAATATGCATTAGGTAAAAGTTATAATATTCGATATCGTCCCATTTCTATTTATGGTTGTATTGGTGATACCACTATCATAAAAACTTATTCTGCATTACCACTTGCAAATTTTACTTTCAATGACAGTTGTGCAAATCAACAAATAGTTTTTACAGATGCTTCTACTACTGCAACAGGTACGATAGTTAAATGGTATTGGGATTATGGCAATGGGGTTAAAGATACCCTCACAACAAATACAACTAGAACCATTACTTATCCAACACATGGCGCTATTACTGTGTCCTTAATGGTTGAATCTAATACAGGTTGTAAGAGTCTTGCCTTTTCCAAAAACATTACTATCAGACCCATACCTGAAGTAGGATTTAGGTTGCCGGAAGTTTGTCAGAATGATGCAGTCACACAATTTTTTGATACCACCAAAATTGCAGATAATAGCAATTCTTTCAACTATCTCTGGAACTTTAATGCTGGTACACCAGCAGTAACACCAGTACCTGTGCCCATTACTGGAACTGAATCCACAGCAATGAATCCTAAGGTTCGCTATTCTACTCCTGCCTATTATAAAGTATCCGTATTGGTTACTTCCATTTATGGATGTAAAGTTGCACTTACCCAAGACTTCACTGTAAACGGCAGTAATCCCAATCCTGATTTTGAAGTAGTGAATCCTAGCAACTTATGCAGTAACACACAAGTGGCAATCAGGAATAAATCGGCCATGTTAGATTTTGGAAATGTAACGCGATTAGAAATATTTTGGGACATCACAGATTTAACCAAAAAAACAATTGTGGAAGACCCAGGATTTGATTCTTTATACAAATACACTTACCCAAATTTCCAATCGCCCGCCACTAAAAATTATACTATTCGTTTAGTGGCATATTCAGGAAGTTCGGCTTCTTCCTGCAATAAAAAATTAGAAAAAACAATTACCGTTTTACAAAGTCCGATGGTTAGTTTCTCAAAGCCTCCAAGTATTTGCCTCGATGCTGCACCAAGATTATTTACAGAAGCTAGCTATATCAATACTGTTCCAAATGCTACAGGGAGTCCGAGTTTTTCAGGAATTGGAATTAGTAATGCGAGTACTGGTGAATTCAATCCTGCATTAACAGGCGCAGGTGGCCCTTTTACTATTAAATACCTGAGTATTTCTGATAAAGGTTGTAGAGATTCAGCAACACAAACCATTACAGTTTGGCATTCTCCAACAGCTAAATGGGGTGTACAAACAATATTGTGTGAGAAAAATGACATTCAGTTTACCGATAGTTCTGTAGCCAATTATAGTAATATCATTCATAGAAACTGGAGTTTTGGCGACGGAGTTTCTATAGATAAACTAAGCACCACTAAATTTAATTATCAATATCCCACAGCAAAAAATTATACTATTGGATTGCGCGTAGTTACAGATAGTGGTTGCATTAGTGCTTTGAATGAACAAGTAATAAAAGTAAATTACTTACCTAGAGTTAATTTCACAGCGCCTACTGTTGTATGCTTGCCTGATGGAAACGCTACATTTACAAATACCAGTTCCATACCTGATGCTTCTCAAGATTTATTTAGTTATCAATGGAATTTTGGCGATACCAATAATCCTACTGCATCAACTTTAAAAGATGGTAAACATCAATTTTTTGTACTTGGTTCTTACCAAGTGAAACAACAGATTACCACAAAAGACGCATGTATTGATTCCTCTGTACAGAGTTTTGTGAATGTTTTTCCACAACCCAAAGCAGCATTTACAACCACGCCTACAGAAATATGTTTAAATGAAACCATCCAGTTTACCGACAATAGTTTAGGATTAACCAGTGCAATTAGTACTTGGGTATGGGATCTTGGAGGCACTAAGGCCACACAGCAAAACCCGTCTAAAAAATTCACTGATTCAGGTAGTTTCAACATTAAATTGTATGCATTTAATGTACAAGGTTGTGTCAGCGATACATTAACAAAATCAGTAGTGGTGCATCCTTTCCCGCATCTTGATTTGGGGCCAGATTTAGTTGTTTTAGAAGGGGGACAAATTATTCTAAAACCTAAGTTTATTTTTGGAAACAATTTGAGCTATTTATGGAAGCCCGCTACCTATTTAAATAGCGATACCGCAGCCGTTCCAATCTCCATACCCAAAGATTCTATCACCTATCAATTAGTCTTAACAGGTATAGGTAGTTGTAGTGTAACAGATCAAATTTTTATAAAAGTTTTATTCGCACCTGAGGTTCCCAATGCATTTTCTCCGAATGGAGATGGAATAAATGATACCTGGCATATTTTGTACCTTGAGTCATATCCAGGAGCCACAATAGATGTCTTTAATAGGTATGGTCAAAAAGTATTTAGTTCACAAGGATATACCACAGAATGGAAAGGAGACTATAATGGAAATCCTTTGCCAATTGGTACTTATTATTATATCATCAATCCAAAAAATGGCCGATCACTGATCAATGGTTCAGTCACAATAATTAAGTAAGATGAAGATTTTTAAAATAGGGATTTTAATAATTGGCATATTGTTCAGTCAACTAGTGAATGCACAACAGCGGCCATATTATACGCAGTATATCATGAATAATTACCTCATTAATCCTGCAGTTGCTGGAATAGAGAACTATTGGGATTTAAAAATGAGTCACCGTTTACAATGGGTAGGTGTTCAAGACGCACCCGTTACAACCTATTTAACTATACAAGGCCCCCTTAAAAAAGCAGGGTATAATAACGAAACAGCTACAAGCTTTCATTCTACAGGACAAAATCCGAGGGGTACTGATTATTGGAGAAATTATACCGCACCAGACCCTCATCATGGAGTTGGATTTACAATGTTGAATGATAAAACTGGTCCCCTGAACAGATTTGCAGCTTATGGTACTTATGCTTATCATGTTGGACTATCGCCAACAACCAGTTTGTCGGCCGGTGTTTCAGCAGGGTTTACGAATTTGAGTCTTGATGCTAGTAAACTAAATTTTGGAACAACAACAGTAGATCCTGCAGTTGGGTCTAGTGGTTTGATTAATACTATTAGACCTGATATCAGCGCTGGACTTTGGTTGTATTCGAACGATTATTTTGTGGGCTTATCTGCGCAGCAAATTGTTCCACAACAAATTGCTTTTTCTGATAACACAGTCTATTTAGAAAGGGGAAAATTAGTGCCCCATTTATTTTTAAGTGCCGGATATAGGATGCAGTTGACTGATGACATTAGCTTTCTACCATCCACTTTAATCAGGTATGTAAGTCCTTTGCCCATTGGGTTTGATGTGAATGCGAAATTTCAATACCAAGATTTAATATGGGCGGGTGGGTCATATCGTTATCAAGACGGGTTTGCAGCAATGGTGGGATTAAATATAAGCAATACCATTAATGTTGGATATTCATACGACATGCAAACTTCAGAACTAAATACCGTAAGCAAAGGGACACATGAAATATTGATTGGATTCTTAATTGGCAACCGATATGGAGATTGGTGCCCGCGTAATCTTTGGTGAGTATAAAAGTCCCGAATGTTTTTCATTCGGGACTTTTATTTTAAGTAGGATCTTATCAATTCCTGATCCAAGAATAATGATAGTGACGATTATTTCGAGTCTATCTGAATTTTCACTTGGTCTTTACCATTGAAATAGCTGGCATATTTTGCAAGTGTTGCGGCATCTTGTTCAATACCATTGATGATTAATTTGCCTGCTTTTAATTCTACAGATAATGTGCCTTCTTTTTCAAATCCGTCATTTTTAAGGGCATCCACTAAGGCTTTGAAATCATCGCCTTTAGCAGTAATCGTCATGGCAGATTTGGAAGAATCAGTGCTAGTGGCTGTCATAGTTATTTCCACTTTTTTCTCCATAAGTTTTGTGTCTCCTTTGTGCATTTGAGCAAGGGTAGGAGCAATAACTAGAGAAACGATGGACATCAATTTAATCAAGATATTCATAGAAGGTCCAGACGTATCTTTAAAAGGATCGCCCACAGTATCGCCAGTAACGGAAGCCTTGTGTGGTTCAGATTTTTTATAGTAGATCTGGCCATTGATTTCAACGCCTTTTTCAAATGATTTTTTTGCATTATCCCAAGCACCACCAGCATTGTTTTGGAACATACCCATCAGAACACCACTAACAGTAGCACCTGCTAAGAATCCACCCAAAACTTCTGGTCCAAATATAAATCCAACGATCAAAGGAGATAGAATTGCAATGGCACCGGGCAACATCATTTTTTTCAAAGAGGCTTCAGTAGAAATAGCTACGCATTTATCGTATTCAGGTTTACCAGTACCTTCCATAATTCCAGGAATGGTACGGAATTGTCTACGCACTTCTTCCACCATGGCCATAGCCGCTTCACCAACTGCACGAATGGCAAGAGAAGAAAAGATGAATGGAATCATGGCACCAACAAATAAACCAGCCAATACATCGGCGTGATAAATATCAATTCCATTAATACCAGCAATCCCTACGAATGCAGCAAATAAAGCCAAAGAAGTTAATGCAGCAGAAGCGATAGCAAAACCTTTGCCAGATGCAGCAGTAGTATTACCAACGGCATCAAGTATATCTGTTCTTTCACGAACCTCTTTAGGAAGCTCACTCATTTCGGCAATGCCACCAGCGTTATCAGCAATTGGTCCAAATGCGTCAATCGCTAATTGCATAGCAGTTGTAGCCATCATACCAGCGGCAGCAATAGCCACACCGTATAATCCAGCACAATAATAAGAACCATAAATTCCTGCAGCCAAAACCAATATAGGTAACATGGTACTTTCCATACCCACAGCCAAACCACCAATGATATTGGTAGCATGGCCAGTGCTCGACTGGCGAATGATACTCATCACTGGGCGTTTGCCCATTGCAGTATAATACTCTGTAATCATACTCATTAAAGTACCTACAGCCAATCCAACTAATATTGCAGCAAAAATCATGTTAGGCGTAAAGTCAAAACCGCGCAACAACATATGTTCTGGCATCAAATAATTTACTAAAAAATAGCAGGCAATAGCGGTAATAAAAATAGAACCCCAGTTACCCATATTTAAAGCGCTCTGAACTTTTTGAGTGCTCAAACCAGCGCTATCACTGATTTTTACAAAGAAAGTAGCGAAGATGGAAAATAAAATTCCTAATCCTGCAATCAACATAGGTAATAGGATAGGAGATAAACCTCCATAATTATCTACTAAAGCAATTCCGCCAACGCCAGTTACTTCTCTACCCAATACCATAGTAGCAAGAACAGTAGCTACATAAGAACCGAATAAATCGGCACCCATACCAGCCACATCACCCACGTTATCACCCACATTATCTGCAATGGTAGCTGGATTACGGGGGTCATCTTCAGGAATCCCTGCTTCAACTTTACCAACAAGGTCGGCACCAACGTCGGCCGCTTTCGTATAAATACCACCACCCACACGAGCAAACAAAGCAATACTTTCTGCGCCAAGGGAGAACCCAGTTAATACTTCAATAGCTCTTTTCATTTCTTCACTGTCAACTGCTTGTGTAGGAGCAAAGACCATTTTCAAAATGATAAACAAGCTACCCAAGCCTAAAACGGCTAATCCAGCAACACCCATACCCATTACAGAACCTCCTGTAAAAGATACTTTCAGTGCTTTACTCAAACTAGTACGTGCAGCTTGTGCCGTACGTACATTTGCTTTAGTAGCCACTTTCATACCAATGAAACCAGCAAGTGCACTAAAGAAAGCACCAAAAACAAAAGCAAGTGCAATACTCCAATGACTATGGGTATCTGAATAACCCATCACGCCTAATAATATGGCAACTATCACCACAAAATAAGCCAGGATCTTATATTCTGCTTTCAAGAAAGCCATAGCTCCTTCAGCAATATAAGTACTGATTTCTTTCATGCGTTCGTTACCAGCATCTTGCTTAGATACCCAATTGAATTTAATCAAAGTGTAAAGAAGGCCAACAAGTCCCATAACCGGAACCGCGTAAAACAAAATTTTGTCCATAAACAGTAAGTGTCTCGAAGTTTAAAAAAATGAAAGACTGCAAAAATAGGGGAAAACAATATAGTTAGCGTCCTATCAGGCTTTTCTTGCCGCAGTTGATATAAAACGTTGAAAATGAATAATTATTTTATTGATCTAATTCTGTGGTATCAGGTGTACCTGTAAATACAGAACTCATTTTACCAGCCGACCAGATTCCTTTGTTGAATTTATTCCCCAAAATGATTACAGTAGCCGAATCGGCTATTAAACGTTTGAAAACAGCATTATTTCCATGCCACCAGCCATTATGGTAAACCACCGTAGGCTCAGGTGGATTGATATATAAATGCCACCCAAGACCATAGTTTTTTTGTCCCCTTGTTTCATTACTATAGGGTTGATAAGCAATGTCCATAGTAGCCAAACTCACAAAACTGCCTTGATAAAGTGCTTTATCCCATAGCAATAAATCCCTAACTGTGCTATAAATATTTTTATCACCATAAATACAATCAAGTTTTTCTAATGGGAAGGGAGCATTATTATAATTGTATGAAGGCACATAGTTAGCAGTGTCTTTCTCGCTAAAAACATAGCTATTGTTCATACCAAGTGGAATAAATACGCTGTCTTTCATATAAGTAGGGAAATCAGTATGTGTAATCCTTTCTATTATCAAAGCCAGCATGGCATAATTGGTATTGCAGTAATTGTATTTCCGATTGGGAGATGCTTCTATGGGAGGATGAACCCTTACCATATAATCAAGCAAGGCTTCATTATCAGGCAATCCGGTGATCTGAACGGGCATTTTATAAGTCTTGGTTCGCTTAACCCATTTCCCCCGCTTATTGCGCACTTTCACGGTAACAGAACGGGTACCATCTAAAAAATGGTCGTATTTGGGTAAACCGCTTCTATGAGTGAGCAAGTCATGGACTCGAATGCCTTGGTAGGGAAAATTGGGTAAATATTTTTCAACAGGATCATCTAATTGGATTTTGCCTTGTTCCATCAGGTGTAAAATAACCGTGGCCGTAAAAGTCTTTGAAATGGAAGCCAAATGGAAAGGAGTATTGGCGGTAATGGTTTCTTTCGTTTTAAAATTGACCAATCCTCTGTAGTCCTCAAAAACAATTTCACCGTTTTTAGCCAATAAAATGCTCCCATTAAATCCAGAACGTTTTAAAGTACTATTATAAAGTGTTTCTATTTTGGATTGATAATAGGCTTTTTCTTTTTCAGAAATGGGTGTAAAAGGTACTTTAAGAACAATTATCGTGTCTTTTTTAGACGGATTGTTGGGAGCACCACATGAGAGAAGAAGAAAACTTAAAATACTTACCAGCATGGTTCTTGGCATTAGATTGTTTTTATGCTAAAGAGGCAAATATAGGGGCTTGATAATGGCTTGCCAACCATCGTGGAAAACTATGGGTGTGGTGTGAATAGAATAAACATTTAAATTTGTAGGATGAGCAAGCAATCAGCTACCAGCTATCCTAAGGAAAAAATCAACATACTTTTCTTAGAGAATATCAGCGAAAAAGCCGTGCAACAATTTAAACAAAACGGCTATACCAATGTCAAGAAATTAAGTAGCGCACTTAGCGAAGAGGAACTGATCAAAGAAATCAAGGATGCACACCTTGTTGGTATTCGATCAAAGACCCAGATTACCCCTAAAGTATTAGCAGCAGCAACAAAGCTACAAGCTATCGGTTGTTTTTGTATAGGTGTAAACCAAGTAAATTTAAAAGCAGCAACCAAAGCTGGTGTTGCCGTATTTAATGCACCCTATAGCAATACCAGAAGTGTTGCAGAACTCTGTATTGGCGCCAGTATTATGTTGATTCGGAGAATTCCTGATAAAAATACTGCAGCTCACCATGGTATCTGGAATAAAGAAGCCAAAGGAAGTTTCGAATTAAGGGGTAAAACACTGGGAATCATTGGATATGGCAATATTGGCTCACAATTAAGTGTGCTTGCAGAATCATTAGGAATGAAAGTGGTTTTCTATGATACAGAAACCAAATTACCATTAGGAAATGCATCTGTTGCCAAGAATATGAAAGATTTGCTCATGCAATCAGATATTGTATCCTTGCATGTGCCAGAAATTGCTTCCACCAAAAATCTCATCAATAAAAACAACCTCAAATACTTTAAAAAAGGAGCCATTTTATTGAACTATGCCAGGGGAGAAGTGGTAGATTTAAAGGCATTGAGTATTGCCTTAAAAGAAGAACATTTAGGAGGTGCTGCTATAGATGTATTTCCATGGGAGCCTGAAAAGAATGGCGACAAGTTTGAATCGCCTTTACAAGGTTTGAGCAATGTATTATTAACTCCACATATTGGTGGTTCTACAGAAGAAGCGCAACAGAATATTGGAGAAGACGTGAGTATCAAATTATTTCAATTCCTAGAAAGGGGTATTACCAATGGCTCTCATACGGTTCCTGCAATTGGATTGCCACCTGTTGAAGGTGCGCACAGAATTTTGCACATACACAATAACAAACCTGGTGTATTGAGTGCCATCAATACGGAATTGTCAAAACATGGGATTAATATTCTAGGGCAATATTTGAAAACGAACGAAGAAATTGGCTATGTGGTGTTGGATGTGGACAAAAAATTATCGCGCCAAGCACTAGATTTACTGAAAGAAGTAAAAGAAACGATCAAGGTAAGAATGCTCTATTGATAACTATTTCAGCTAAATTATTTTTTATTTGATGATGATCATAGGAATAGTTTTTTGACGAATACCGGATTTCAGTATGGTGGCATAATAAATTCCCTTGGGTAATAATGGCAGTTTAATTGTTTCTAGATAACTAGTGATTTTTTGTTCCAGTATTTTCTTTCCCATCAAATCAAATAAGATGAATTTAGTATCATCTATGTCATCCGACATTAGTTTTAAATTGGATCCTTCGGTAATTGGATTAGGGAATAAATAATATGGATTTTCGGCAAATATTAATACTTGTTCTGGTTTAGAATAATAGATAGTACCATTTTGCAATTCAATCTTTGCACGGTAAGTATTTAAACCTTTACTAGCATCAACTATCACATTGATTTGTTGGTCTGTGACAGGCAATATATGATGAATAGGTTCATAACCTGCTGATGATAATTTTTCAAATACCACCCTTTTGATTTGAAAAGTAGTACCTAATTGTAAGGAAAGTTTTGCCTTGCTTGATCCAGAAGGATCTGCAATGAATCCATTGATATAACAATCTATTTGCTGAAGGGTATAATTAAATGCATAGCCTCTTAAGCCAATGATATTAAAAGGTAAAATAGGGGCAATCGTAAATATTTGAAACGATGTGTTTGATTTTTTAAAAGTGATGGTAGTATCGGATGTAGTGAGCAATGGCTCATGAAATTGTTTTCCCAAATGGTATACCTGAAACTCTTTAACGGGTAGCGATTGCCAATATAAAAGGAAAGAGTCAACACAATTAAAGCCTGTTTTGGCTGATATAATTGGTGCAAGCGCAACAGTGTCTGAATACTTGTTGAATTGACCTAAAAGCATTCTTAATTGAACTGCTGCAATAGTATCGGGACAGAACCAATGCATATATTTTTTTGAGAGGTCAACAGGTGTTGAAATGTTTTGCCACAAACCTGTATTTAATTTGTATTGAATTTGTGCAGAACCATTTAAATTGGTTTCCCATCTAATGATATTATTTTTTTTAGGCAGCAGCTGATTTCCTTTTACAGGATATGTAAAGATAAAATGTTGTGCTGTGTCATACTGCCATGCAATGCTATATGCTTGTGTTGTTCCTACAATCTGTTTGCCTTTTACCCTTACTTGATAAACACCAGCACTTATGGTATCTAAGGTAATTTGTTCTACATTATTCAAACTATCTAATCCACGTGTTGCGCTCATTGTTAAGTCGTTACTGTTAGCCGTAGTTTTTAATATCCAAGGCAAATAAGTAGTAGCACTAGGCACATGTACTAAATCCATATCAAGGTTATTCACTAGGGAAATTACACTATTGCTTAAAGCAGGAGGGTCTATCCAACAAATACTAATTTTTAAATTTCGTGCATTATCGGGTAAGCTGATTAAGTGGTTATTGATTTGATTTTCCGCAACAGCACCTTGCAAAATATGCCCATCTTCCATTGTTTTTAAGGCACGCCAAGCATTAGCTGCACCAAAACCAGAAAAATAATCGACTCCGGGATTTTCCACATCATCCGCACTGTTTAATAAGACTGCTTTAATTAGTGCAGAGCTTGGTTGCTTTTGGCTAGGATAATAATAGTTAAACGCGTCTCTAATTAATAAACAGATTCCAGAAACTATGGCAGCAGCACCAGAGCTACCATCTTCGCCGAGTGCAACTAATTCTGGTTTTAACCTTCCATCATAAGCAGGACCATGAGAACTAATTGGAATAACCTGATTAAAAGAATCAGTAGCTCCAACGGTTAGAATATTCTTAGCCATCTTAAAACTCCCAGTCAAATTAGCAAATCCTGTTAAGCCTTGATAAATTCCCGTATTGGACGTTTTATCACCCATATTGCCAGCGGAAAAAACGTGCATAAGCGTACTGTCTTGATTTAATTGAGTGTCGTAAGCACTAGCATCTGCTCCATAATAATTTTCAATGCCTACTCCATATGAATGGTTCTGTATAGCCACTTTCAGTTGTTGTAATTCATTAAGAGGATCTGGCAAAAGGTTATTAAAGTCGGAGTTACTAATATTAGCTCCCCATGCGATTCCCTTTCCCGTAATAAAACTATTGCCTCCTCCAGCTGCAATAGTAGTCATGGTGGTAGCATGGGTTTGTAAGTTGGTAGATGCTGATTTTGCGTTTAGATACCTGCCTATGAAATCCATGTCCGCCGTATCCAATAATTGTTCTTTAATAGAAATGGTGGCACCCTGACCATTGAATTTAGGCCAGACTCTATGGGCAAGATTTACTTTGTTAGTTGATAGATCAAACCCTGTCAATTCTCTTTCTGTAAAAGGCTTTCTTGCGCTTGCAATGTATTGGACATTGGCATCAACCATGGCTTTTTCCATCCATTGGTAACTAGCTTGAATTTGAACCGAACCTGTTAATTCGTAACGAGAAATGACCTTGAAATTAAGTTGATTTTTATACGTTTGTTCAAAAGAAGAAAAATTAGCTACAGATACGATATATAATGCTAACGCGGTGTCTTTATTTGAACTTGCTTGTACCTTTTGCCGTAAATCTGGCGATAATTTTAATGGTATCAAACTTGCAATCGGATCTTGTTGCTGTTGAATTTGCCCGTTGACATTGAACACAAAGCCAGGCAAAAAAAGAAAAAAACAAAGCAATATCCTATACATAAAATAGTTGGCTGTAATACTAAAAATAAGCAAAACCACTATCTTTCATTCTATCGATATTAAAAAAATAGTTTGCCTAGCTATTAATTTTTCTTAAATTAACATTTGAAAAATCCACATTTACCATTTCTAACGAAAACAAAACTCATGAGAACATCTTTTAAATTATTCATTTCAGCATGCTTTTTGATGATGGTCAGCATTTCTTGTAACAAAGCAACTACGGAAATTATTGAGCCTGAAATCTCTGATGATGTCATCAACAGTATTAAAGCAATGGGACTAAGCACCACTAATATGATTGTTGAAGATGGTGGTTATATTGTTGAAGGAGATATATTCATACCTGCTGCAGAATTAAAACGTTCCATAGCTGGTGCCTTATTAAGAATTGGTGGTACAGAACAATATCGCACCACAAATTTGGTTACAGGTTTACCAAGGGTGATAACTGTAGCATTGTCGTCAAAAATAAAAGCATCCGTATATGGTCCAGTTTTAGACGAAGTAGTTAGTCGTTATAATGCACAAAATTTGCAGATTTCCCTTCAACGTGTAAGCTCTGGTGCTCAAATTACATTTGACAATGCAAATGGTAGTTATTTAGCTTCAGCTGGATTTCCAACAGCATCAGGACAACCCTACAACTTAGTAAAAGTAAATACAAGAGCCATTGGTTCTGGAACAAGCACTACTTTTATCAATTATGCTGCTACCATTTTTGCGCACGAACTTGGTCATTGCATTGGGTTCCGACATACAGACTATATGGATCGTTCTTATAGTTGTGGCGGAGCCGTTTCAAATGAAGGAGCATCTACTGTTGGTGCAATTTTAATTCCTGGAACACCAGCAACCGCTGATCCAAATTCATTTATGTTGGCTTGTATTGGAGCAAATGCAAATCGGCCTTTTAATGCAAACGATATTACTGCTTTGAATTTTCTCTATTAATTCTAGATTGTATTAATCATAATTACAAGTAAGTTATTTTAAAATAAAGGCTGTCTCAAAAAGACGGCCTTTATTAATTTAACTAAGTGCTTTTTTCATTGCATGTATTTCATCAGTGGATACAACACAATTTTCAATGGTTTCTAGCATTGATGTAGGATGATATTCCATTCGAGAAGGCGTCATCATTCTTGCAGATGAATGCAATTCATTTACACCAGTAAATGTGGCCAGTTCTTTTATATTATTACTTCTAACGCCACTCCCAGGCATTATAATGATTCTATCTGAAGCTTGTGCTACAAGCGATTTAATGAAGAATTTAGCATCGAATGCATTGGGCTGTTGTCCGCTCGTGAGTATTCTATTTGCGCCTGTTTGAATAATGGATTCTAGCGCTTCAAAAGGATGAATGGCACGATCAAATGCTCTGTGAAAAGTCACTTCCATTGGATAAGCCAGTGAAACCAACAGGGAGGTTCTTATTAGATCTATGCTACCATCTATCTGTAAAAGTCCGAATACAACACCTTCAAATCCTAGTTCTTTGCAAAGAAGGATATCTTTTTTCATGACTTGGAATTCCGTATCCGAATATAAAAAATCGCCACCTCTTGGTCGAATAATAGGAAAGACGGGAATCTGAATATTTTCACGAACTGTTTTTAAAAATCCATAGGATGGGGTAGTCCCACCTTCGAAAGGATTTTCACACAATTCTAAACGGTCGGCTTTAGCATTAGCCGCAGCAATGGCTGACTCCATATTAAAGACGGCTATTTCTAGTAATTGATTCATCATAAAATGAATTTTCCAGGAACCATGAAATTTTTGTCGTCTGCATAACAAACTGCAAAGTCAAAACCTTTTTGAATACAGTAGCCACCATATTCACCAAGTTTGTTGATGGCAATAAAACCCACTTGAATATCTTTAGCTGTTCTACCTTTTATTTTAATGATTCTTTCCACTGCTTTTTTACAAGCTTGTTCGGGAGAAAGACCTTGTCGCATTAACTCTACTACCAAATGTGAACCACAAATTCTAATCACGTCTTCACCTTGTCCGGTTGCAGTAGCCGCGCCAATTTCATTGTCTACAAATAATCCTGCGCCAATAATGGGTGAGTCGCCTAGTCTACCGCGCATTTTAAAGCCCATGCCGCTAGTGGTGCAAGAACCACTGAGATTTCCCTTTGCATCCAGTGCAATCATTCCAATTGTATCGTGGTTCCAGTTGCCATTTTCTAGTTTTTTAGGAACAAATGCCATTTGTTTTATAGTTGGATTAGCATTTTCAATATTAATCATGGGCTTGTATTCGCTTTTAATGATCCAGTTATCATAGGCTTTTTGAGCATCCACAGACAATTTTTGGGGTTCTAATGGGAAACCTTCAGAAAGGGCAAATTGTTGCGCACCAGAACCTACAAGCATCACGTGTGGGGTCTTTTCCATAACTCTACGAGCTACTGAAACGGGGTGTTTGATTCTTTCCAAAAAAGCAACACTGCCACAATTGGCATGCTCATCCATAATGCAAGAATCTAGGGTTACATAACCTTCACGATCTGGATTGGCACCAAGACCAACACAGCAGTTTTGGGAAGATTCTGTAACTCTTACACCTTGTTCAACAGCGTCTAATGCTCTACCGCCAACACGCAAAACATCCCAGGCTGCTTTATTCGCTGCCATTCCTTCATTCCAAGTAGAAATTACCAATGGTTTTAAAGGTTTCTTTTCGTATCGAAATCCACTGAATCCAAGTGCAGAAAGTCCTAAGGAACTCAGTTTTAAAAAATTGCGTCTAGCGAGCATGTGTGATATTTTATGAAAAATAAGCATTAAATTATTCAAAGACTAAAACTAACAAAATCAACAATGTGTGACCTTAGAATAAACGGATAAATGTTTTATATTTATTTAGCAAGTTGATATAAAAATGGGGTGTATCCATGTAATTACATTCAAATTTAAAAGTAGCGTATGAAAAAAAAGTAGGAATGCTTGCATTGTTGATGCTGCCATTTATAATAAAGGCACAGTTCAAGGAACCACAAACAGGTGATACTACTTATTACAAAACACTGATTCCTGAAACAAAACAAACACTCTTACATTTCAACTATTGAATTCAAGGACAAAGACTTTCTATGAACTATACGGAAATCAGCCCAACCATATAGAATCAAGAGCACCTTTGGCTATTATTGCCAATTGAAATGGAATAAATTCACCTTAGAATACGACTTCAAATGGAGTAAAGAAGACTTAGTCAGGTCGGGTATTATCAGTGAACAAATTCATGACAATTTATATCCTTATGCAGTTGAAAATACGCTGTATATCGGGCATTGGATGCACCTTAAGGTTAAGTAGAAAGGTGAATGTTGATTTTGTAGTGATGTATGATATTGCCAAATGGACCGATACCAAATTGGATCCAACAAAAAAGACGGATGATATAAGAACTGCTTGGGGCTATAATCCAACCATTGAATACTATCCGTTCAATGACTTGAACCTTCGTTTCTATGCCAATTGGGTTGGTAGGATCTATGATTATTCTGATTATGCAACATCTAGGTTTAAAGCTACAGACACCCAAAACGGACGATTTTCTATAGGTATTGCTGCGCCACTTGGTATTTTTTAATGATTAAAATATAAGCAATGTCAATTTTGATGAAGCCCTTTAAGAATGGAAAAAATCATTTTTTTATTGCAAACCCTGAGAATTTCAAAATGGTGAAACTGCTATCTATATTTGATTTAATAATCACTGCTTTATTGAATTCTCCAATATTGACTGGCTTGAATTGAATCAACAAATTACTTGAGTCGTGTGGAACAATTATTTTTTTTAATAGTTTAGGCACGGTACAATCACAGGAAGCCGTTACAGTATCAATCACTAAATCTAAATTTCCTAGATTATACAATACATATTGGATGGAGATTGTTGAATCAAATGGAATATTTCCTAGTGCTATATTGTTTTTATTAACGGTTAATCTAGGGTGTGGACTTATAATGGTGCAATACCCAAGACTGCAAATAAATAATAGGAATGACAATTTTTTCAAATTATAGTTTTGCATTGTTTAAAATTTTAATTGTATTATCTATAAAAATGTTTATTCCATAATTCAAACTACCTGCAAAAACACATTGCCCTGATTTATCAAATATGAGGATTGTAGGAATTTTTGAAATAAATATTTTTTTTGATTCCTCTTTATTTTTTAAATATATATTTTCAAAGCGGAATTTATTAGACAATTGAATGGATGTTTTTTGACTTTCTTTCGTATTGTCTAAAGGTATATTTACCGCGAATATTTTAATGCTTGTGTCTAGACTGTATTGGTCTTGTATTGCTTCTAAGTCAGGAAATTTTTCAATGCAGGGTAGGCAAGTGTTTGCCCAGATATCTAGTAGTAATACTTTCCCTTTGAATTTAGCCATATTAATTTCATTCCCATTAAAATCAACAAAAGAGATATAATCCAATTTGTATTTGCTCAAATATTTGTCAGTTGATAGATGGGCGAAATAGGATGGCATAAAAAGAAATCTTACAGCAATTGTAACTGCAATGGCGATAGGTAATATTAGAATGTCTCGAAAATTTAAAACAAATGCAAGGATTGAAAATATGCTAATTAAAATTCCAAGTATCCAAATTGGATAAGTTGGTTCAGATTTTGCAGATATACTAATAATAATATAAATTAAATAGAAAGGAAAAATCACAATTGTACGTGCATACCATTTCTGTGAAATGGTTTTAAAAACAAAAGCAATTGTTAATGCACTTGTCACAGGAACAATCATTAATTGATTAAACCAATTAAGTGCACCACCCAAAGAGCATATACTGAAATGTATAACTGCGACAAGTATGCAATAACAAATTTGCTTTTTAGTCATATTCAAATTAAAAAAGGTTATCCGAAATTACAATGCCCACCATTGCAATCATATGCCCAAAACCATCCACCGCCCGAATGTTCTTCACATGGATTAGCTCTTTCACAAATACCAATTGTAACAGTAACTCCTGATGGAAAACCTATCTCTGTTTTTTTACAACTAAATCCAGTTTCACCAACTTCACAAAAACAGTTTACCAATTTTTCAAAATTTGGCGTTTTGACAATTACTGTTTGGGCATTTCTAGCAATAGTTGTATTTGATTTAATAATATTTTGTTTGTCCAAAAAATTGGAGTAAACTAGTTCTCCAATTTGTTTACTGGTAAATACAGTTTCTGCATTTTTTAACCAAATTGGCTTAAAATATGCAGAAGAAATGCTATTTGCAGAAGAACCATCTTCAAACATTTCTTTGGATAACATATTTTCTAATTCGTGAATCAAAGCAATTGCTTTAGGATTTGTTTTGTAAGATTCTTTTTGCAAAGAAATAGATATATGTTCTTTCCAGAACATTAACTTTTCTTCAGAACTAAACAGACGATAAAGCATTTTTTTTAAGCCCGGATCTTCTTGATTTTGAAATTTAACTACTTTCAAACGATAAGCATTTTCAGTTTCAGATTTTGAATCGTGATTTTTTGAACATCCTGTTAGAATTATTAACACTAACAGCATGGTTTTGTAAATGTGTGTTTTCATAATAATTATTTTTGTTTCATAAAAGTATTATCTGTGTTTTTAAAAAGCAACCGTTAAAACACCCTTTTTAATTGCGTAAAACACATTTTGTTAATGCTAATTATCCTATAATTAATATTATGTTAAGTAGCATATTGGATAAACAAATCTTTGGTTGTCATCCTTTTATAGAATCTTATAAACAAAGATGCCCACGAATTATCGTGGGCATCCCTATTCAATTTGCACTTGATGAATAATTAGAATTTACCGTGCAAATTATCATATTGTTTAAACTTAGCTTCGAAAGCATCAAATGCCTTGTTATCCTTTCCGCGAACTCTATCTCGCTTGTATTGATAAATATTCGCAAGGAAATCTACCGTCTTATTGCTGATGCTTTTATCCGTAGAAGTTTTGGTAGCTTTTGCATTTTCAATGGCAAATGACTTTTCCAACCAGTCAATTGCTTGATCCAAATTCTCATTAATTGGTTTTTCA
>JANOYH010000358.1:0-7407 GCA_031428775.1 Bacteroidota bacterium | reverse complement strand
CCAAAAATATTCCTCATGGTATTTGACACGGCTAAATCTCTTGCACCATGGTGCTCAATCAAAATATAAAAAAACTCCCAACTAATTATACTAATGGCGTGCTGTGCAATTAATGGGGCCGATTGCACTACAATTAATTTACTATTTGTCAGATCAAAATTCCAGTCTTTGAATAAGTGCAATTGTTTGCTGATACCTTTTATTCGTAATGCAGCAAACAATATGACTAACCCTGCAATTTCTGATAAAATAGAAGCGTATGCGGCACCATTAAATCCTAGTTCAGGTAGTCCCAATTTTCCATAAATCAACCCATAATCGAAGTACACGTTCACAATAGCTTCTGTTGCCGTACCAATGATCAAATATTTGGACTGGTTGGTACCCACCAATAGGGCATTGCGCATTTGATAGACATATAGAAAAGGGAGGCCCAATATGCGAATATTTAAAAAATCAACTGCTTTTGCCACCCTGGCTGGGTCGTGTAGGGACCATCCCAACACAATTGGCGCCAAAAACCAGGTAATTAGGATGCCTAAAAAAGCAAAAACTATGGAAATGAAAATGCCTTGGGTAAACAATTTTCCAATTTCATTGATCCTATTTTCGCCGGCTCTTCTGGAAATAAGTGCCTGTAACCCATTATTGAGACCGTGCCCAACCACTGCAAAAATGAGGTAATAAACGCCTGTAATGCCTGCTAGGCCTAGTGATTCCTGCCCTAGTCCCCCTAAAAAAATATTATTCGTAATAAAGTTTAATTGGGGAACCATAATGGCCAAGCTAATGGGCAGTGCGATGCGCAGGATCTGTTTATGACCTGTAGTAACTTGCAAATTGATCTGTTGGGAAGGGTTGCTCATAAAGTTCTGCAAAGTAAGAATTTTAAACCCTGCATAAATCGCTTTCCATCCGTTGTAGTTTTTTTATATCATTGCATAAGAATAAATAGATTATGGTTCATAAGTTGATAGGATTTTACGGAGATAGGCCAGCATATACACCGAACACAACTGACCAACTTGCCTTGGAAATTGGTCACTACCAATTGGTATTATTGGTGAAGAATCCAATGAATGCACAAATTGAGGCGATAGAATTATTTCAATTGGAACAAAATAAAACTGATTGGACCGACCTATTTTTTGAAGTAAAGCAACAATCCCATCTCCTTGGTTTCAATTTTGCATCAACCAATATCTTTTACAACTTTAGTGAAGCATTAATGTTGCCTGTAGAGAAATTGAGTGCAACTGCATCTGAAGAATATCTTTCATTGATATATGGTGTAGATGATAGGTCGGCCATTAAATATGATCTATTTCATGCACATGTACCATATGTAACTGTTTATAGAATCAAACAATCTGTGATGGAGTTGTTGAATCGTAATTTTTTACTTTTTACGGCACAACACATATATACCAATATCTTAAATGATATAATGAAAAGGACAAATCTTCCTTCTATATTCATGAAAATAATTGTATATAGCGCGCATATCATTGTGGTATTGGTAAAAGACAAACAATTGCAGTTAATTCAATCTGTTTCATTTCAATCGCCTGACGATATTTTGTATTATACGCTTAATATCATACAACAGTCTGGGCTATCGGCCTTGCAAACTAATGTAGAACTGAGTGGATTAGTAGACCGGCAAACTGGAATGATTGAACAACTAAATCAGAGTTTCGGAAACATTAGCTACGATCAGGTACCATTAGATGGAATTCATGAAAGTAGTGCCGCACATTATGCTAATTATTATTTCACCCCTTTTTATAAATTGTTGGTATGAGGATTATCTCTGGGAAATGGGGTGGAAGAAGAATACAACCGCCAGCAAATATGCCGCATACTAGACCTACAACTGATATAGCAAAAGAAGGACTATTCAATATTCTACAGAATAGAATGGATTTCCAAGAAATCAGCACACTAGACCTTTTCGGAGGTACGGGATGTATTAGTTATGAACTAGCTTCTAGGGGTGCTGCTGAGTTAACCATTGTTGAAAAGGATCCGGTGATGCATGGGTTCATAAAAAAAAATTTCGAATTATTAGGTGGGGAGCATTTGACTTTGTTGAAAATGGATGTTTTTGCATTTCTACAGGCTGCTCAAACACAGTATGATTTCATTTTTGCTGGACCTCCATATGCTTTAGGGCCTATTGATGAGATTCCTAAAATAATTGAACAAAAACAATTGATAGCCAAAGGAGGTTTTTTTGTGTTGGAACATACGCCCAGAAATCAATATGAGAAAATGTCCTCTTTTTCATTTCAACGAAATTATGGTACTACCGTATTTTCGTTTTTTGTGAATACTGAAGTATGACAAAAAAAGCACTTAGAAAACTTTACAAAGAAAAGAGAAAAGAGCTAGATACTAGAAGCATGCTTCGGTTGAACGACTTGCTATTGATATGCTTCCAACAATGGCCCATGCCAATAATACACTCCTTGTTGAGTTATTGGCCAATGGAACATCATAATGAGCCCGATGTAGCACTCATGACGCGTTTCCTGGAATTTAAAATTCCTGAATTACAATTATGTTATCCCAAAATGAATGCAGACCATATTAGTTTAGAAGCTCATTTTGTTGATGATGATACCGATTATTCCAGCAATTCATATGGCATTATGGAACCCGAAAATGCGCCTGTTTTTCTTCCATCAGATTTGGATATGGTATTCGTTCCATTATTAGCATTTGATCAATTAGGGTATAGGGTTGGTTATGGCAAGGGGTATTATGATCGCTTTCTTCCAAAGTGCAAGGACAATACGCTAAAAATTGGATTTTCCTTTTTTGAGCCAGTCGAACGCATTAGCGATACAGACCAATTTGACGTACCTTTAAACTACTGCATTACACCGCAGCATATCTATGAATTTTAACACACTGTTTTTAAAGAGTTTTCGTGTGCTGTTATTTCCTTTTGCCGTTTTATACGGGTTGGTGATTTTTATTCGCAACAGGTTATTCGATCAAGGTAGATTTAAATATGCGGAATTTAATTTTCCATTAATCTGTGTGGGAAATATTGCGGTAGGTGGTACGGGAAAATCACCTATGGTTGAATATTTAGTGACCCTCTTGCAAACCCAATTTAAAGTAGGTACCTTAAGTAGGGGCTATAAAAGAAAAACCAAAGGCTATGTATTAGCCAATAAAACTACTTCCGCATTAGAAATTGGGGATGAGCCCATGCAGTTTCACTTAAAGTTTCCAAATGTACCAATTGCAGTAGGTGAAGAAAGATTGGTGGGAATTCCTTATTTATTGCAAGACCATCCTGAATTGCAAGTGATAGTTTTGGACGACGCATTCCAACATAGAACTGTTAAAGCCGGCATGAACATTTTACTAACTGATTATAGTAATCTATATTGTAACGACTTTTTTCTACCCACAGGTGATCTTAGAGACGAATGGTCGTCTGCAAAAAGAGCTGAATTGATTGTGGTCACAAAATGCCCAGCTTCTATTTCAGAAGAGAAAAAACAAAAAATCATCCGGAGTTTAAAACCAGAACCTGAACAAAAAGTATTTTTCACCTGTATTGAATATGGTACGCCTTATCACATTTTTGATGAAACAGACGAATGGATCTTAACACCTCGTGATGAGGCTTTATTGGTATGTGGTATTGCCAATCCCAAACCTTTAAAGGATTTTCTTTTAAATTCTGTACATACTTATTATCAACAAGATTATTCAGACCACCATATCTTTTCAATAGACGACTTAAACGAGATCAGAGATAAATTCAACGAAATTACAGCAAGAGACAAACTGATTCTTACAACAGAAAAAGACGCCGTTCGATTTAGTAAATTCACCGAAGAGCTTGCAGCCATTCCCATGTATGTATTGCCCATCCGTCACCGATTTTTATTTGAAGAAGGAGAACATTTTAATCAACTAATTGTGGATTATATACAACATTTTAGTTTCAAACCAAGTACAACATGAGCAAGCAAAAATTAAAAAATAAACAGAAAGCAAAACATAGTCCAGAGTTACAGCAAAAAGGTCGTTTAGAAGTAACCCGTTCCGGAATGGGTTATGTGATTGTGGATGGTGAAAAAGGGGATGTGTTAGTTAGACCCGGCGAATTTTTAACGGCATTAAATGGAGATACCGTTAGGGTTAAAGTGGTAAAAGAAAATATGCGTACGGGAAAAAAGGAAGGGCGCATCATTGAAGTTATCTCCAGAAAGCAGACAGAGTTTGTGGGACATTTACAATTGTCAACCAACCATGCTTTTTTTGTACCGGATACTGACAAGCCCATGCCTGATTTATTTATTCCATTAATTTCCATCAATGGCGCAAAGCACAAAGACAGGGTGGTAGCTAGATTAGTGAAATGGGAAAAATCCGACAAGAAGCCAGTAGGTGAAATTGTAAGGGTCTTATTGCCCGAAGACGCTAATGATGCTGCCATGCAAGAGTTATTGGCACAGGCAGGATTCCCGTTAAGCTTTTCTGATGATGTGATGGAGGCTGCCGAACGACTACCGGAACTATTAGACAAAGAAGAAATTGCCAAAAGAAAAGACTGTAGGGACATTCTTACTTTTACTATTGATCCCTCTGATGCAAAGGATTTTGATGATGCAATCTCTATTCGAAATCTTGGGAAAGACATGTATGAAATTGGGGTACATATTGCGGATGTTAGTTATTATGTAACGCCAGATACTGATTTGGATGCAGAAGCTTATAAGAGGGCTACTTCCGTTTATTTACCAGACCGTGTGAATCCGATGTTGCCTGAAAAAATTTCTAATGAGCTTTGTTCTTTAAGGCCACACGAAGACAAGTTTACTTTCTCGGCTATTTTTCAAATGAATTCAAAAGGTGAAGTAAAGCAATACTGGTTGGGAAAAACGGTCATACATTCTGATCATCGCTATGCTTATGAAGACGTACAGGAAATTATTGAAACCAAAAAAGGTATTCACCAAGAAGAGATCTTATTGCTAAACGATATTTCACAGAGATTACGAAAAATACGTTTCAGCAAAGGCGCCATTAATTTCTCCTCACAAGAAGTGCGGTTTAAGTTAGATGAAAAAGGTAAACCCATTGGGATTGTAGTAAAAGAAAGTAAAGAGTCGCATCAACTCATAGAAGAACTGATGTTATTGGCAAATCGTACAGTGGCAGAAAATGTAGCAAAACAACACATCAATAAGAAGCCCATCCCTTTTCCTTATAGAATCCATGACCGACCAGACGAAGAAAAACTAAGGCCCTTTATTACATTTGCAAAAAAATATGGACATGGATTTGATACATCGAGTCCAGAAAAAATTGCAGCAAGCTTTAATCAAATGTTGGCTGATGCAAAAGGTAAACCGGAACAACATGTGTTAGAGCAGTTGGGTATTCGTACCATGGCCAAAGCGGTATATACCACGGAAAATATCGGACACTATGGTTTAGCTTTTGAGCACTATTGCCATTTCACTTCACCCATTAGACGCTATCCAGACGTTTTGGTACATCGTGTGTTGGAGTCTATTCTAATGGGTAAGCCCATCAATGATAAAAAGATGGAAGAGAAGTGTAAGCAATCCAGTGAACGTGAAAGAGCGGCAATGGAATGTGAGCGTGCAGGTAATAAATACAAACAAGTAGAATATTTACAAGGCTATTTAGGCGAAAATTTTGAAGCAGTGATCAGTGGCGTTTCAAGTTTTGGATTTTGGGCAGAAACGGTCTTGCATAAGTGTGAAGGTTTGGTAAGTATCGTTAGCTTATCTGACTATGACGATTTCAGACATATTGAGGGCGATTATAGTTTAGTGGGCAGAAGAAGTGGTAGAACTTTTAGAATAGGCGATAAGGTTTGGATAAAAGTGATTTCAGCTAATTTAGAAAAGCGACAGCTCGACTACGAATGGGTCATCAAAGCTGGGGTTGAAAATGAAGAAGAGAAACCGAAGAAGAAACAAAGTTCCAAAAAAAAATAACTAGATAATGCCCATTTGTTTCATTAAGAAACTAGCATTTTTATTTTGTGCAACGCCTCTTTGTATGCGATAGTTGAAAAGTAAATGGTCATTTTCAATCTTACTTTCAAAACAGTAGTTGGCAATGAATGTGGGATATTCTTGTTCCATTTCGCCTAGTTTCAGGTCGTGCGTAGCAAACAAACTCAGGCAATTATATTGTATCAATTCTTTTACAAAAGCAGCTGAACCATGGTACTTGTCGTCTGAATTAGTACCTCGTAGTATTTCATCAATCAAAACTAATGAAGCAGGTTCTTTCTGGACGCCTGTTTTAAGGGCTTTTAATTTCTTTAGTTCGGCCATGAAATAGGAAGTGTTTTCTTGTAAAGAATCACTAATTCGAATGGAAGAAAATAGTTGCATTGGAGTAAAATCAAATCGACTGGCACAAACTGGTAGTCCAACTTCAGCCAACAAAAGGTTGATGCCAAGGGTTCTTAAAAAAGTGGTTTTGCCGCTCATATTGGATCCTGTGATGAGTAATAGTTTTTCAGTAATGCCTATTTCAATTGAATTACTAACTCGACTATTTTTGGGAATGAGTGGATGCGACATATCGGCGGCATGTAAGTATAATTGTTCTGCTGAAATAGTAGGGTAAATGTTGGCTTTGTTTTTAAATGCAAAACTGGCAAAACTATTCAGCACTTCTATTTTTCCAACAACTTCTATCCAAAGACTGAAATGGTTCTTGTATTTCATTTTCCAAGATTCTAGGGCAAGCATATTTTGGAGGTCGAATAGGAAATAGGGATTGATAAAAGTAATGATCAAGATGTTAAGTCGTTGATCAATTCTGCTAGATAGTTTAGACAATTCCTTAATGGCCTCAACTGCTTCTTTGGTAGTTTGTTGGTAATCTTGCAATTGGGTTGATTTGCCTGCATCTACTTTTGAAAATAAGTCTAGAATAATAGCATATTGGTCAAGGATCTGTTCTTTGTTACTCAACATTAGAAACCCAGTTTGCAAATATTTTGCAAAGATTGCAATTAAGATCCAGCCAATTAAAAAACTAATGCCAATCCATCGAAGCTCTGCATAAAAAATAGCTTGGAAAATGAGTAAGATATTCAGAATGGGAAATGCAAATCGAATAAACTTTAGCCAATTAAGTTGATGCAGTTTGTTGTCTGTTTGCAACCAATCCAATACAGAATAAAGTGAACGGAAATCGACTGCATTTTCTTTAGAAGCAGCAATGATTTCTTCCACAAGAATCATTTGTTCACTATACTGTGCTATTGCTTTTTGAGCATCGCTAATTAAAACAGGATCTATTAATGGATATTTTAACTGATGGGCCAATGCATCGGCGCCATAAACTGTGCTCGTTCTATTTAAGTGATGATAGAGGCCGCCTTTA
>JANOYH010000357.1:0-9720 GCA_031428775.1 Bacteroidota bacterium | reverse complement strand
GTGGCTTTATCGGCAGGAGAGGCAATTATTGGAGGTGTAAATACCAAAGTGATAAAGCTGATACCCATCAATGAAGGCAGCGAAATTGTCTTAACAACTTTATATATTGATGAAGTCAATTTATTGGTGAGAAAAGCCATCACAACAACAAAAGAGAACGGCACTTATGAAATGGAAATGAGCTATGGGGCTTATGCAGCATTTGGACTTCCACAAAAAGTAGTCTTCAGCTTTAATACAAAAGATTATAAATTGCCCAAAGGAATTACCCTTGAATTTGACGATAACGAAAAACCTTTGAGCGAAGCACAAAAATTAAAAAACAAAAAGGGTCGGGTGGAAATTACGTATGCTAGTTATATAGTTAACAAGGGGATTCCCGATAGCATTTTTAAATAAACATTCAGTATTTTGAATCAAGTCATAAACATCCTTGAATTTAAAACTGACTTGATTAAAATTTAAAACAACTCAACCCACCACTCACGTGTAAATACTTGTTGTGGCCCTAACTTTTCAATGCCTTCTTTCTCTGTAAGCTCTCCTGTGGTATTGACTGCATCAGCAATGCCACACCAAGGTTCTATGCAAACAAAATCGGCGTCTTTAAAGCTCCAGATTCCCATATAAGGAAAGTTGGTGTAATGCACGGTTAATCCATGCGGCGTTTTATTGCTCAAGATACCAATGCTATTGCTTTTGAGCTCTTTGAATACCAATGCATCGCCATAAAAAAGCGATTTGGTTAATGCGAGTGTATCCCTGTTTTCTAGAAAGGGGATGGGTGCTAGTTCTACCAGTCCTTCTGCAGAAAGCGGATATTTCCCCACGGTTTCTTTTTGTTCAAATTTCAAGTAGTAATCGTCATAGCTAGTACCCTTGACCAATGGAACATTAAAAGCAGGATGTGCACCCACAGAAAAATACAAGTCTTCTGCTCCAGTATTTTCTACAATATATTTTACAAAGAGCTTATTCTCAGTTACTGTGTATTCAATGCTAAACACAAATGCAAAAGGATAGGCAGCTAGGGTATTTGCATTTTCTTTTAAACTAAAGCGAATACTATTTGTTGACTGTGCAGTTACCTCATACACATTTTCTCTAGCAAAACCATGTCGGCCAAGTGAATAGCTTTTATTAGCGAATTGGTATTGGGTGTCTTTGAGTCCGCCTACAATAGGAAACAAAGCAGGACTCTTTTTAGGCCAAAAAGCAGGATCTCCATTCCAGAGATAATCGATGCCGTTTTCTTTGTGTTTGATACTTTCTAATTCAGCACCTTGGGAGGTGATGACTACTTCCAAAATTTGATTGCTAATGGTAAACATGACTTTCTAATTTATCCTTCGTTTTCTTCTATCCGTTCGTCTACTGCGTTAGCCAACATTCTGGCACTGATTTTACGAAGTGGGTTAATGCGCATTTCATTATAACCATTTCTTCTTCTATAAATATCTACTGCTTCAAATACAGCTACCACAAAAGAATTGGCATCCGCTTTGTCTTTACCGGCAATGTCAAAAGCGGTACCGTGGTCGGGACTGGTTCTGATAACAGGTAAACCAGCAGTATAATTTACGCCTTCACCAATGGCCAGGGATTTGAATGGAATCAAACCTTGATCGTGGTACATGGCTAGTACTGCGTCGAATTTTTCAAATTGTCCCCTTGCAAAGAAAGCATCGGCACTAAATGGTCCGAATACCAACATAGAATGTTTGGCGTCTTTGATGGCTGGTTTGATAATGGTTTCTTCTTCGTTGCCGATTAGGCCTTCATCACCAGCGTGTGGGTTTAGTCCAAGTACCGCAATCTTAGGTTTATCAATGCCAAAATCCTTTTGAAGACTATTGTGCAAAATCTTCAGTTTGAGCAAAATATTTTCGCGGGTAATATTTTTTGCAACATTAGCAATAGTAACGTGTTCAGTAACAAGACCTACACGTAAATTTTCAGCCACCATAAACATCACTACTTCCGGCACGTTAAAGAAGGCTTTAAAATAGGGAGTATGTCCTGTATAGGGGAATGCTTCCGTATGGATATTTTTCTTATGAATGGGAGCGGTTACAAGCGCGTGAATCAAGCCATCTTTCAGTGCTTGGGTAGCTTGTTGTAATGATTCCAGCGCATATTTTCCGCCAATATCATTGAGCTGTCCGGGATTAATGGCCACTTCTTCTTCCCAACAATTGAAAATATTCACTTGTTTGGGATTGAGTTTGTTGAGTTCTTTAACACTAGCATAGCTGAAATTGATTTCAGGCATTGTTTTTCTATAAAAGTTCACGCATTTATTGCTGGCAAAAACTACTGGGGTGCAGATTTCTAAAATGCGGTGATCGGCCAAGGTTTTTATAATCAATTCAATGCCAATGCCGTTTAGATCTCCACAGGTAAATCCAACAATCGGCTTATGTAATTCGTAGCTCATTCAAATAAATTAGTGGTAAAAATAAGGATTATTGCCCGCAACTGACAGAACCTTAAAAAACCTAATTTTGTGTAAATGGAATATCGCCTAAAAAAATCGCTGGGTCAACATTTTCTAAAAGACGAGTCAATCTGTAAGCAAATTGTGGCGGCTTTGAAAGAAGATCCTTTTGAGCAGTTAGTAGAAGTAGGGCCAGGCGCAGGGGCTTTGACCAAATATTTGCTCCCAATTGAACAGATTGCATTTAAAGCGGTGGAGTTAGACGATGAAAAAGTGGTGTTTTTAGAGCATAATTTTCCTTCTATTTTAGGTAAAATAATCCATGAAGATTTTTTAAAAATCCAGCCTCCTTTTGAAAATCAGTTTACAGTGGTTGGGAACTTCCCCTATAATATCTCTACGCAAATTGTATTTAAAGTGCTAGAATGGAAAGATCAGGTACCGGTAATGATTGGGATGTTTCAAAAAGAAGTGGCCCAAAGAATTGCTTCTAAGCCTAATACCAAAGTATATGGCATTATGAGTGTATTGGTGCAAGCATTTTATGAAGTAGAATATTTATTTGACGTGCCACCAGATAGTTTTAATCCGCCACCAAAAGTAATGAGCGGTATGATTCGCTTGAAGCGCAAGGAACAGGTGGTGGCCATGAAGTCTGAGAAAGCCTTATTTGTGTGAGTAAAAGCGGCATTCAACCAGCGAAGAAAAATGTTGAGGAATGCGGTAAGGGGCTTATTTGAACCTGCTTTCCTTGAAAATGAAATTTTCAATAAACGTGCGGAACAGTTGAGTATAGAAGACTTTGCAGCACTCACCTTTCAGCTATATAAAAATCAAACACCTTCAGAATAGTGTTAAAAAAAGTATTGATTACAGCAAACGCGCATCCATATCTCACTGAGCAATTAACGTTAAAGGGATATAAAGTAGTTTTCATTCCTGGCATTGGAGATGCCGCTCTTGAACATGCCATTGTTGATATAGAAGGGTTGATAGTTACTACCCGAAAAATTGATCAGTCGCTATTAGAAAAGGCGGAAAAATTGAAATGGATTGGCCGCTTGGGGAGCGGCATGGAATTAATTGATACGGAATACGCACAATCGCGTGGCATTCTTTGTGTGAGTAGTCCGGAAGGGAATAGAAATGCTGTAGCCGAGCATGAATTAGGGATGTTGTTGACCTTGATGAATAAAATCAAAAGCAGTGCACAAGAAATTAAGCAAGGGAAATGGATTAGAACAGAAAATAGGGGTGTGGAACTGAGTGGCAAAACAGTGGGGATCATTGGATTCGGCAATACGGGCTCAGCGTTCGCGAAAATTTTGGCTGGATTTGACGTTACTGTGTTAGCTTATGACAAATACAGGCAAGGTTTTGCGAATGGGTATGTGCAAGAATCAAGCCTAGCGCAAATTTCCCGGGAAGCTACTGTCATAAGTATGCACGTACCTTTAACAGAAGAAACCTTTCATATGGCCAATGACGCGTTCTTCCAATCTTTTGAAAAAAAGCCCTTTTTTCTAAGTACATGTAGGGGTAAGGTAACAGATACGGAGGCAGTAAAAAGGGCTATAAAGGCAGGGTTGGTGGAAGCAGTGGGACTAGACGTCTTAGAAAACGAAAAACTAGAAACCTATCAAATGCCAGAAAAAGAAACCCTCAACTGGTTGTTGGCACAGCCCAATGTATTGTTGACGCCGCATATAGCAGGATATAGTCATGAAGCTTTTTTTAAAATGGCTAAAGTGATTTTGGATAAACTAGGGTTAGAATAGCAGAAAATTACATTTATTTGATTTTGCAAAAATTTTTCTACTTTTGCAGACCTACAACGCTACAATCAAATGTGGCGTTGTATTTTTTTTACCGCTTCTAAACAGACGAGTATGAGTGATTATGTAACACAGGAGACTTTTGACAAGATGCGTGAAGAATTACAAAGGATGAAATCTTTTGATCGTCCTGCTTCTTCTAGAGCCATTGCAGAAGCAAGGGAAAAAGGCGATTTGAAAGAGAACGCTGAATATGATGCAGCCAAAGAGGCACAAGGCATGTTGGAGGCCAAGATCAAGCAATTGGAAGGGGTGATTAGTAACGCTAAAATTGTAGATCCTGGAACTATAGATACCAGTAAAGTAACCATACTGACTAAAGTAACCATTACAAATATGGCCACTAAAAAGACGGTAACATATCAAATTGTGGGTGAAAAAGAAGCCGATTTGAAATTGGGAAAGATTTCAGCTAGTTCACCTATTGGGAATGGTTTATTGGGTAAAGTGATTGGAGAAATTGCTGAAGTTCAGGCACCTAATGGCGTGATTAAATTCAAAGTTGAAAATATCACTATCTAATAAAATAGTGGGATCCATTAAAGATGACCATCTTTTCAAAAATCATTACAGGAGAAATTCCTTCTTATAAGATAGCAGAGAACGACCAATTCTTTGCGTTTCTAGATATATTCCCCATGGCAAAGGGTCATGTCTTAGTGGTGCCAAAAATAGAAACTGATCACTTTTTTGAGTTAGAGGAAGACTTCTTATCAGCAATCTTGGTGTTTTCAAAACCAATTGCCAAAGCCATTGAGCAATGTTTTCCTTGTAATAGGTGTGGCATTAGTGTAATGGGATTGGAGGTTCCACATGCTCACCTACATTTGGTGCCCATTAATAATGCAGACGACTTGAACTTTACGCGCAGTAAATTGAAGTTGTCTGCTGATGAATTAAAGGTAATTCAAGAAATTTTGTTAAGTGCAATAGCAAATAAGGCGCACTAGATTAATGGTTAATATTAACTAGTACGACTTTTACTTTTGTTTATTGAAACCCTGTAAATTTATTTCTTAACCCTTTCTGGATTCTTTGCAATAAAATCGTCCCAGCCTTTTAAGCCTTTTGGCATTGCGCCTAAAACTGAAGAAGTTTGGTAGTGGTGGCATAAAGCAACGGCTAGTGCATCGGTAGCATCAAAATATTGCGGTTGTTCATCAATAGACAGGATCCTTTGTAACATTTTCCAAACCTGGTCTTTATCTGCATTACCATTACCTGTGATAGACTGTTTAACTTTCTTAGGTGAATATTCTGTAACGGTAAGTTGGGCTTGCATTGCAGCAGCAATGGCAACACCTTGCGCCCTTCCAAGTTTGAGCATACTTTGCACATTTTTACCAAAGAAGGGTGCTTCAATAGCAAATGTAGAGGGCTGATATAATTTGATCAATTCAATTACCTTGGTATGTATCATTTCTAAGCGCGCATAAATGTCTTTTTGATGTGCTAATTTCAACACATCCATCAGCAATACCCTAGGTTGATTTTGTTCAATCCGCAAAAGTGCGTAACCCATAACAGTGGTACCTGGATCAATACCCAAAATAATTGTTGCTTTCTTGGTCATTCAAGTAAAAATAAAGCAAACGCACCAGCATTTTTCATTCTGCCCATGATAGCCTTTCTTTGTAAAGATTAAATGTTGCTGTTCTGTCCAAAAAATTTAAAATATTCCTGAATTATATAGTAGGTCCAGTTTTGTTCCTGTGGTTGTCTTATTCAATTTACAGACAAATACAAAACCATGCTGATTTGGATCAATCATGGGATATTTTTCAGGATTCATTCAAAGGCAAAGGTGTCTGGAAAATTTTGTTTGTGTTGGTGCTGATGTTGGCTAATTGGGGCATTGAAGCAAAGAAATGGCAGCTTTTGGTGATTAGGGTTCAATCTATCACCTATTTAAGATCTTATAGAGCCATATTTTCTGGTCAAGCTTTTGCACTCAATTCTATCAATAAAACGGGAGATTTTGTGGGTAGGATTTTGTATTTAGAAGAAGGTAACAGGCTTAGGGCCATTAGTTTGACTTTAGTGGGTTCTATGAGTCAAATGCTTGTAACATTTGCTATAGGATTTGTAGCATTATTGGGTTTACGCTTTACTTTATTAGAAAATCATGCATTGTTGCAAGGGTTGTCGGCCTTTTGGCTAGATGCATTATTAATAGGCCTTTTGCCAATAGTAATCTTAATTATTATTTTTTATTATAATGTAGCATTGTTTATTCGTTGGTTGGAAAAAATTCCTTTTATCAGTAAATACAAATTCTTTATTGAGAAACTAGATACGCTAGAACACAAAGAATTAACAAGAATTTTACTGTTATCTGCAAGCCGTTATGTGGTTGTAATCGTTCAATATGTGTTATTATTACAAGTATTTGGTGCGAATGCATCTGTATTAGAATTAAGCATGTTGGTAGCTGTGTTTTTTATATTATTAGCAATGGTTCCAACTATTGCTTGGGCAGAATTGGGGTTAAGGGGAAAATTGAGTTTACTATTATTTGGTTTAGTTACCAGTAACCAAGTAGCCATAATAGCAGCTACTGTGGGAATTTGGGTAATCAATCTAATTGTACCAGCCATTTTGGGTAGTTTGCTGTTATTGGGTTTAAAGTTATTTAAACAGAAAGAAAATATAGATTAGTATTGGCTTTCAAAAGAATGAGAGGAATTAAATTATTAATGAATTGTCCGTCGTGAAAAAAATTGTACTGATTTTATTAATGTTGACAATTTATCGTCCACTTACTGCTGGAGATGATTTTTGTGGTATTAGAAATACCTGCTTTCAAGATGGAGAAAGTATTTCATTTGTAGTGTACTATAATATTCTTGGCATCTATGTCAATGCGGGTGATGCAAATTTTACACTCAAGCAAGAGAAATTCAATAATAAGGAAGTGTATCATGTGGTAGGTGTGGGCAATTCAAATCCTAGTTATGATTGGATTTTTAAAGTGCGCGACAGATATGAATCCTATTTTGATACAGCAAACCTTCAACCTGTAAAGTTTATAAGAGAAGTCAATGAAGGCGGATATAAGATCAATGAAAATGTTAGTTTCAACTTGCAAAATAATACGGCTGTAACCACAAAAGGCGTCTATAAAGTAACGGGTTGTATTCAAGATGTGTTGAGTGCTATTTATTACGCAAGGAATATCGACTTTAATAAGTACAAACCAGGCGATAGAATTCCTTTCAATATGTTCTTAGACAATGAAGTGCATAACCTATATATTAAGTATGAGGGTAAGGAAGATATTAAGACTAGGTATGGAAAATTTCATGCAATTAAATTCAAACCCTTACTTGTAAAAGGAACCATGTTTTCGGGTGGAGAAAAAATGACTGTATGGGTAAGTGATGATCCCAACCACATTCCATTGCGTATTGAAAGTCCGATTGTAGTAGGTAGTGTTAAAGTTGACATGATGCAATACAAAAACTTACGCTATCCGCTTACATCAAATTTAAGTAAGAAATAATAGTTCATTGAGATTGAAACAGCGCTCTTGTCTGATGCCTTTTTCTGTTTGATGTAAATGGCAACATTCATTGATAGCATCGTGCTCAAAAAATAAGGTATAATGATTATCCAGTGCTTCTTGGATAAAAGACTTTTTCTCTTCTAAAGTAGTCAGCGGGAACATATCATAAGCCATTACATAAGGCAATGGAAGGTGATTAACAGAAGGAAGGAGGTCAGCCATAAATACAATAGTATTTCCCTTGTAATTGATTTGAGGTAACATCATTTGGTTGGTATGGCCCGACACAAATCTAATAGTAATATTATCGCTAAATTTTGTGCTACCTAATTTACCTGTTTCTTTTAATCCCATTGTTGGGGTTTCAACAAATTGTAATTGACCACTCTCCAATATGGGAAGAATATTTTCTTTGAGAAAGGATGCTTTTTCTCTATCGTTCGGTTGTATTGCCCAATTCCAATGTTCTTGGTTACTCCAATAAACAGCATTGGCAAAACTGGGAACTAGTTTATCGCCTTCACGCTTAATGCTTCCTCCACAATGGTCGAAATGCAGGTGGGTTAAAAATACATCTGTGATATCAGAAGGGTGGAACCCTTTAGCAGAAAGGGCTTTGTTGATATTTGTTTCTCCGCTTAGGTGATAGTGTCCAAAGAACTTTTGGTCCTGTTTATCGCCCACCCCATTATCAATTAAAATTAAACGATCACCATCTTCTATCAATAAACAACGCATTGCCCAGATGCATAAATTGTTTTCATCGGCCGGACTCAATTTGTTCCACATACTTTTAGGAACTACCCCATACATAGCACCACCATCCAATTTGAAATTGCCTGCTAAAATTGAATGTAGTTCCATTAATTAAGTTGTGTTTGTTTTTGTTCCCTTTCGGCAAGAAGTAACAAGATGAAACCGATGGCGAAAAATACGACAAGTGTAAGAACTGAATTGCGTTGCGAACCACTTAACTCATTAATAAAACCAAAACTGAACATACCTATGACGATGGCAATTTTTTCGGTAACATCATAAAAACTAAAAAAGGAAGTAGTGTCTTTTGTTTCAGGCATTAACTTAGCATAAGTACTTCTACTAAGCGATTGTATGCCACCCATCACAAATCCTACCAGTACTGCCAGCAAATAAAATTCGTTGATACCATTTTTTGGTAAACTATAGCCAACCACACAAAGTGCCATCCAGAAAACAGTACAGAACATGAGGGCTTTGAAATTGCCTATTTTATTGGAGAGACGGGCAATTAAAAAGGCACCGGGCACAGCAACTAATTGAATAATCAAAATGGCAATGATCAAATTAGTAGTAGGTATATTCAATTCGCTTTTACCATATAATGTAGCAGCAAGCATGACTGTTTGAACACCCATATTGTAAAAAAAGAAAGCAGACAAGTACCTCTTTAAAACGGGTAATGCGCTTAATTGTTTCCAAACAATTCTTAGTTCTTTATAGCCAGATGTAAAAATATTTCCTTTGTTGATCTTGTGTTCTGCAGATTTTCCTTTGGGTAATCTGCTAAGAGCTAATTGGCCAAATCCCCACCACCAGATTCCTACCAATAGAAAAGAAATTTGTGCTGCCTTACCACCAGTAATTCCAAATTTTTCTGGCATCAATACAAAGACAAAACAAATGAGTTGTAATACCACACTTCCCATATATCCCATGGCAAAGCCTTTAGCACTTACCCTATCTTGGTCTTCTGGAGCAGCTATTTCAGGTAAATAGGAATTGTAAAAAACCAGACTACTCCAAAATCCAACACAGGCAATGATTAAGCAGATGAGCCCATAGCCAATATTGTTTTTATCGAAAAAATACAAGGAACTACAAGCAATACTTCCCATAGTACAAAAGAAGAAAAGGAATTGTTTTTTATTCCCTTTGTAGTCTGCTATAGAAGAAAGTAAGGGAGA
>JANOYH010000356.1:0-6884 GCA_031428775.1 Bacteroidota bacterium | reverse complement strand
GCATAACTGTTTACATCGTTTAAAAAAGAATACTTTGATTGTAACGCCTGGCGATAGAGGCGATATTATTATTGGCGTTTTACAAGCAAATATTTCAAAAAATTATCCGAAAGTAGCGGGGTTATTATTAACGGGTGGACTAATTCCAGAACCTTCCATAATCAAATTAATTGAAGGTTTAGATAGTGTTGTTCCAATTATACAAGTGGAAACAGGAACTTTTGAAACAGTTAGTAAAGTAGCCAGTACAGAGTCTAGAATATCCTACTATAATAAAGAAAAAATATCGCTGGCTATTAGCACCTTTGACAAGTACATTGACATTGAAGCAATTGGTGAAAAAATAAATACTTTTCATTCAAAGAACATTACACCAAGAATGTTCCAATATCAAATTGTAAAACGTGCCAAAGAACGTAAAAAGCATATTGTGCTTCCTGAAGGAAACGACGATCGGATTCTTGAAGCTGCTGATATGTTGGTAAAGCAGGATGTGGTTCAAATAACTTTGATTGGCATAAAAGAACAAATTATTTCAGCGTCGCAAAGACTGAATCTTACTTTAGATTTCGATAAGATAACCATTGTTGATCCAGCAACGTCTCCAAAATTTGAGGAATATGCAGTGGCGCTTTATGAAATACGTAAATCAAAAAATATTACTTTGGAAATGGCGCGCGACTTAATGCTAGACGTGTCTTATTATGGTACCATGATGGTGTTTAAAGGAGATGCAGACGGTATGGTTTCTGGCGCATTACATACCACACAACATACCATTAGGCCAGCACTTCAATTTGTAAAAACAAAACCTGGTATTAAAACAGTTTCTTCTGTTTTCTTTATGTGTTTACCTAATAGAGTTTCTATATTCGGAGATTGTGCCGTAAATCCAAATCCTACTTCAGAACAGCTGGCTGAAATTGCCATCTCTTCAGCAGAGAGTAGTTTAATGTTTGGTTTGGAACCTAAAATTGCCATGCTTTCTTATTCTTCCGGTACATCAGGTGAAGGCGAAGACGTAGACAAAGTAAGAAGAGCAACTGAAATTGTAAGAGAAAAAAGGCCCGATTTAAAAGTAGAAGGCCCGATTCAATATGATGCAGCTGTTGACCCAAGCGTTGGAAAGAAAAAAATGCCTGACTCAGTAGTTGCAGGGCAAGCTACCGTATTAATTTTTCCTGATTTAAATACTGGCAATAACACATATAAAGCTGTTCAACGTGAAACCGGTGCAATAGCTATTGGACCAATGTTACAAGGCTTGAACAAACCAGTGAATGACCTAAGTAGAGGTTGCACAGTAGACGATATTTTTAATACCGTTGTAATTACAGCCATCCAAGCACAAGAAACTAATTAAACAAATTTGCATGAATATTTTTGTCATCAATTCGGGGAGCAGCTCTATTAAATATCAATTGATCAGTATGCCTAGTAAAGAAACCATTTGTTCAGGTCTGATTGAACGAATTGGTTCTGATAATGCAGGTATTCACCATAAAACATTTCATGCAGGGCAGGAACAATCCTTTAAAGAAACCATTGCCATTAAGGACCATGCAATGGGATTGAAATTGGTTGCAGAATTATTGTATAAAGGTGAGATCGCGGTAATCAAAGAACCTAGTGAAATACACGCAGTTGGCCATAGAGTAGTGCATGGCGGTGAAAATTTTTCAAACACGCAAATCATCACAGAAGAAGTTAAAGCAAAAATCAAGCAACTTTTTCCACTTGCTCCTCTTCACAATCCCCCAAATTTTTTAGGAATTGAAGTAGCCACAAAAATTTTCCAACAGGCAAAACAAATTGCTGTTTTCGATACTGCTTTTCATCAAACTATGCCACCTGTGGCTTATCGATTTGCCATTCCTAACAGGTTTTATCAAGAGCATCGTATACGTAGTTATGGCTTTCATGGAACTAGTCACAAATTCGTTTCTGAATCGGCCATTAATTTTCTGAAAATAAAAGATGCTAAAATCATTACCATACACTTAGGTAATGGTTGTAGCATGAGTGCTATTCGAGATGGTAAATGTGTGGACACTAGTATGGGCCTTGGGCCAATGAATGGCCTGATCATGGGCACCCGTGCTGGTGACATAGACCAATCGGTCATCTTCTATCTGGTGAATCAATTGGGTTATCCCATTGATCAAATCAATGACGTTTTAAATAAACAAAGTGGCATGCTGGGATTAACAGGATTCAGCGATATGCGAGATGTGAAAACAAAATATGCAGCTGGAGATATAGATGCTGTACTGGCATATCATATGTATGCGTATCATATCAAAAAGTTCATTGGGTCTTTTGCCGCAGTTTTAAATGGGTTAGACGCTATTGTGTTTACAGGCGGTGTAGGAGAAAATGATGAACTTTCAAGACAACTGGTATGCACCGATATGGAATACTTGGGCATTGAATTAGATGCTTCAAAAAACATGGAAAGAAAAAAAGGGATTCACGAGATCAATCAAGCAATTGGAAAAGTAAAATTATTGATTGTTCCAACCAATGAAGAACTAGAAATTGCGCAACAATGCTTTGAGTTGATTAGCTAACTATTCTTTTTGTAGCACCACTACCTTTCTACCTTCTTTGGTAAAAATCAATAGATTATTTTCTAATTTATATGAAAGGCTACCCCGTAATAGTTGGAGTAAGGGTGTTTCATAGTTACTATTCTTACAAAACATGCGTGTTGTAGCAAGACTTACAAAATCAACTACTCCATCCATCACAATGGCCTTACCGGTGATTCGATTGCAGCCAGTACTGCCATTGAGGCTATTTTCTGAGGAATTAAACGCTAAAAAAGGAAGATTGGCCGTTTTTTCTTTGACAACTTTTTCGCTATTTACTTCCACAATGGCCCAAGTGCCATTGAGGTCTGGTAACAATGCTTTGGTTTCCTTTTTTTCTATTTTCAATTTATATGAACAAGAAAAAAGCAAGACCATTATTAAAGTCAACCAGCGAAATTGTTTCATGGCATATCCTTTAGTTGCGCATCATATCCATGAAATTATCAAATAAATAACGGCTATCATGCGGTCCAGGCGTACTCTCAGGATGGTATTGTACACTGAACGCCTGACGGTCTCTTAATCGAATGCCTTCTATTGAATCATCGTTTAAATTCAGGTGCGTAATCTCTACATTATTGTGATTTCTTACTGCTTCTGGGTCTACTCCAAACCCATGATTCTGTGTGGTAATTTCACACTGACCAGTAATAATGTTTTTTACTGGATGGTTTAAGCCCCTATGTCCATGATGCATTTTAAAAGTTGGAATATCATTGGCCAATGCCAACAATTGGTGTCCTAAACAAATTCCAAACAATGGTTTGTTTTCTTGCAGTATACTTTTTACAGTCTCCACAGCATAAGGCATGGCCGCGGGGTCACCTGGTCCGTTCGATATGAAATAACCATTGGGATTAAATTCCTTCAATCTACTAATAGGAGTTTTGGCAGGATGTACCCTTATGTGTGCGCCCCTACTCACCAAACATTCTAGAATATGTTTTTTAACACCGAAGTCAAGAACTGCTACCTTAATGGGTGCATTAACATCGCCCAATTCATACTCTTCTTTTGTACTAACCGTGCTAGCTAATTCTAAGCCGTCCATATTAGGTACGGAAGCCAATGCTGCTTTTAATTTTTCAACATCCAACTCCGATGAAGAGATAATACAGTTCATCGCTCCTTTGGTACGAATATGGGCAACCAATGCTCGCGTATCAATATCATCAATGGCTACAATATTATTAGTCTTGAGATAATCATTCAAATTTCCATCGGCCTGAAAACGACTATACAACTCTTCCAAATTCCGTGCTATTAGTCCGTGTATTTTTACCGAATTACTCTCCACGTCTTCCCCTTTTACACCATAGTTTCCAATATGTACGTTATTCATAATCAGCACTTGCCCTGTATAACTAGGATCTGTAAAAACTTCTTGATAACCCGTCATACCAGTATTGAAACAAATTTCGCCGGTGGCTGTTCCGATCTTTCCAAAAGCCTGGCCTTTAAAAACGTGACCATCGGCTAAAACTAAAATTGCGGGTTGCTTGGATTGTGTCATAGTATTGGTTCGAATTTATGCTGCAAAAAAAATGCAATTGGTTCTATTATTCAACTAATCTTTTACACATTGGTCATAAAAAAAGGCAAGACTAAAAAAGTCTTGCCTATATGTTTGAAACTGTTTCATTGAATTATTCAGCAGCTTTTTCTTCCACTGAAGGAGCATCTTCAACCGGTGTAGCTTCCGCTTCAGCAACTGGTGCTGCTGCTGGTGCTTCTTCCGCTGTTTCTACTTTTTTCTTACCAGCACGACGTGTTTTTTTAGCAGGTTCAGCCGCTTTTTCAACACCCTTACCATAGATTTCGTTGAAATCAACCAATTCAATCATCGCTTTTTCAGCGTTATCTCCTGGGCGAATTCCTAATTTCAAAATCCTGGTATATCCACCCGGACGAGAAGCTACTTTAGGACCAACCACTGTGAATAATTCTTTCACAGCTGCTTTATCCTGCAATTCAGCAAAAACCAAACGGTGGTTATGACTGATTTGAGCAGTATTCTCAATTTTCTTTGTTTTGGTAATCAACGGCTCAACATAAGTACGCAATGCTTTAGCTTTTGCCAAAGTAGTTACGATACGTTTGTGGGTAATCAGTTGACTAGCTAAGTTTTGTAACAACGCTACTCTGTGTGCCTTTTTACGGCCGAGGTTGTTGATTTTGTCTCCGTGACGCATGACAGTTGTTTTTATACCTTATACCGTGTCAGGAATATAAGATGTGAGTAATGGGATGGTAACTGATAAAAAGCGATGCTTAGTTATCTAAGTTGTCCAATCCTAATTTATTTAAATCCATTCCGAAGCTCAAGCCTCTTTCAGTCAATACCTGCTCTATTTCAGACAGAGATTTTTGACCAAAGTTTCTGAACTTCATCAGGTCTTCTTGCTCGTACTGAACCAATTCGCTTAAGCTGTTAATTTTAGCAGCTTTCAAGCAATTGAAGGCACGTACAGAAAGGTCCAAGTCTTCTAATGGAGTCTTCAACACTTTGCGTAATTGCAAAACGTGTTCGTCAACCACATCTTCTTTCTTGTCTTCTTTATTATCAAAAGTGATGTTCTCATCAGTGATGATCATCAAATGTTGAATCAAAATGCGAGAAGCTTGCTTAACCGCGTCTTCCGGATGGATAGTTCCATCAGTAGCTACGTCTAAGATTAATTTTTCGTAGTCAGTCCTTTGTTCCACACGATAGTTCTCAATAGCGTATTTAACGTTCTTGATTGGCGTGTGAATAGAATCGATCGCGATATAACCGAAAGCAGCATCTTTTACTTTATTCTCTTCTGCAGGGATATAACCTCTACCTTTTGCGATAGTCAGTTCAATATCCATTTTAGAAGTATTGTCCATGGTGCAAATCACCAATTCAGGATTCATTACTTGAAAGCTCTGAGAACCTTCCCCTATCATACCTGCATTGAATTCAGTGCGGCCCTTGATAGACAAAGTGATTTTCTCATTGGCTACTTCATGATCAACGTGCTTCTTGAAGCGTACTTGCTTCAAGTTCAGGATTACTTCTGTAACGTCTTCTGTAATTCCTTTGATTGTTGCAAACTCGTGATCAACTCCTTCGATTTTGATACCAACAATAGCGAAACCTTCCAAAGAACTCAACAATACCCTGCGTAGAGCATTACCAATAGTCAGACCGAAGCCTGGCTCTAATGGACGGAATTCAAACTGTCCTTCAAAATCTGTTGCTTTTTGTAAAACGATTTTGTCTGGCTTCTGAAAGCTTAATATGGCCATATTAGAAGTTGTTTTTTACTGATGAACTCTGTCCCACATGAGGAAAGAGGAATATTTTTAAAATAAGATACCCGGATCTTTTGATCCAGGTTCTTAATTATTTAGAGTACAATTCCACGATTAATTGCTCCTTGATATTCTCAGGAACAGATTCACGTTCTGGCATTGCAATGAAAGTACCTTTCTTTTCAGCTTCGTTCCAATCAACCCAACCGAACTTAGGGTTCTTACCACGAATCTTGCTGATAACAGCAGAATTGTCGGCACTCTTTGGTTTGTAACCAATCATGTCACCTGGCTTACATGTGTAAGAAGGTACATTCATCACCTCACCATTTACAGTGATGTGCTTGTGGTTAACTAACTGACGAGCTTCAGGACGGCTAGCTGTAAGACCCATACGAAAGATAGTATTGTCTAAACGAGCTTCTAACAATTTGATCAAGTTTTCACCGGTAACACCTTTCAAACGTTGCGCTTCTTCAAAAGTTTTGCGGAACTGGCGCTCTAATACACCATACGTGTATTTAGCTTTCTGCTTTTCGCGTAACTGTAAAGCGTATTCACCCAAGGTTTTACGTTTGCGAGCAGCACCATGCTGACCCGGAGGGTTGCTGTTTTTGCCCAACCACTTCGCGTTGCCCAAAATAGGCTCACCGAAGATTCTAGAAATTTTGGTCTTAGGACCTGTGTAACGTGCCATTTCTTTTTGTTTGTTGATTTTTTAATGACGACAGGGTATCGTAAAAATCTAAAATAAATACCTTGTCCTGTTATGATCGATGACCTGAAGTTTCCCTCAGGCACTAATTAAACTCTGCGTTGTTTTGGTGGTCTGCAACCATTGTGTGGTAAAGGAGTTACGTCTTTGATAGAAGTTACTTCAATGCCAGATTGTGCAATTGAACGGATAGAGCTTTCACGACCAGCACCTGGGCCTTTCACGAATACGTCTACACGCTTCAAACCTGCGTCAGATGCAACCTTTGCTGCGTCAGCTGCTGCCATTTGAGCTGC
>JANOYH010000355.1:0-9495 GCA_031428775.1 Bacteroidota bacterium | reverse complement strand
AGTCGTTTTGTCTCTCTGCCTTAAAACGAAATTGCACAGGCTTAGTATCCTGTGCAATCATATGATTTGATAAAAGTATTGCTGTTAAAAAGAAAAGCCCTTTGAGGAATTTTTTCATGCAAAATTTTTTAGTTCAACTTTACATCAAATGATTTGGTGGTTGGTGGAAGGCACTGGGTATCATCGCAAATCATAAAATTCACTGTTCCAGTAACATTAGTTCCCACATTTCCTTTTACTGTAATGGCTTGTATATATTGTACTTGAGTGCTATAAGACAATACATTAGTTTTAAAATTTGGGTCAAACATTTTTTCCAATTTACCTACCTCTTTGATAGCCCCATTCAAAGCAATCAAGGGGTTTTTATTGATGGTAATTTTTGTAGGTAATGGCCCGCCTTTCCCTGTATTCATGGAATAGATATGCCAAGGCTTAGGAACTGCCGCTGTTATGACTAGCTCGTAGGTTTTGGCAGATTTTTTCACTGCTTCATATTTCCAACCTACTGGATCTTTAATTTGTGCAAAAGCATTGGAACAAAGAAAAAAAGCAATGATAACAAATACAATATTTTTCATGTAAAGATTTTTTGAAAAGTACTTATGAATGATTTTAGCGTTTAAACAAAAATTATTGAATTTAGTTTAACCCCAATATTTCAAAAACTTTCTTTCCATCAAGGTTACTCAAATTCTTTGAAGTAGCTCTTTCTGGATGTGGCATCATGCCAAAAACATTTTTATCCCTGTTACATATTCCAGCAATATTGCGGCTAGCACCATTTGGATTATTAGCCACATCTATTTCCCCATTTTCATCGCAATAACGAAAAATCACTTGACCATTTGCTTCTAGTGCATCTAGCGTTGCTTCATCGGCATGAAATCTTCCTTCGCCGTGTGCAATGGGTATTTTCAATGCGCCTGAAGCTTCATTTTTGATATATACATTTTTGCAAATGAACTGTTGGTTTGCATTTTGTAGCAAAACACCGGGCAATAATCCGCTTTCACATAAAATTTGAAACCCATTACATACACCTAGTACCTTACCTCCATTATTGGCAAATTCAATGACGCTTTGCATCATAGGACTAAATCTGGCAATTGCACCACAGCGTAAATAATCACCATAAGAAAAGCCTCCGGGAAGTATGATGCAGTCTTCGTTGGTAAACATACTTAAGTCTTGGTCTTTATGCCATAACATGATTACCTCTTTCCCTAAGTCTTGTTGCAAACTGTCTTGCATGTCTCTATCACAATTAGATCCAGGAAACACCACAACGCCAAATTTCATATATTAACTATTATTACTTTAAAAAAGACGATTCTTACTTGGCTACGAAGATAAAGCTTGAACTGTTAAGGGTGCTCTATTTTTTAATCAAGTCCAAATTATTGTGAATCACCAATAAAATAGCGATCCAAAACAATAAATTCGGGATGAAAAGTCGCTTCGGATTCCCAAACGCATTCGCCACAAATGCCGTTATGGGTATGAGCAATAAAATGGCAGAATCCATTGCGGCTCCGAAAAAAACAAAAGGAACGGGTAATAAAATCAACAATAAAACCATCATTACTGCCCAGTTTTTCCTGATTTGAATGACCATCCGATTGTTGATTATTTGCCAAAAATAGATCCCGACCAACAATGCTAAGAACAAATAACCCAAACTAGCAATCAGCCAATAGTCTGTTATTTGCATGGGCAAGTGAAATTGAAAACTGGGAATAAAACGACTAATCTCGTTTAATTGGTTTGTCAAAAACAAGTAGGCCAATAAAAAATAGTATGGCATTAAAACGCCCATTAACAGAACCAGCCATTCTGCCATTCTGAAAGGCCGTACAACAGCCAATGCAAATAGCACTACCAAAATCAATAAGGCTGTTGGATGGTATGCCAAAATGGTGATGCTTACCAATAATCCAATATTGAATAAAAGGGTTCTAGGTGATTGGTTATTATAGAGTCTTGTTAGTAAAATAAATAACCACAATACCAATGAATTGCTGATCAATGCAGGAGAAATACTGCACCAAGTTCCCACCAATCCAGTGAACAACACATAGGTCATGGCAGTAGTATAATTTGTTTGTGGAAACATTCTAAACTCGGTCAATACCATATTCAATCTGATCGCTTGTAATAATATAATCAGCTCATAACCAATGAAAAGAAAAGTAGATGGAACAGCAGACATGGCTGACTGAAGAAAAACAGAAAACATCCCATCGTTCTCCCCAATGATTAATACGGGTTCGGCAAGAAAAAAATGTACGTGAACAGCAATACCCAAAAGTATCAAGAAAAAAATATTGACTATGGATTTGTCTCTATATAAAAATACCACGGCGTTCTAGTTAAATTCGATTTTTACAAAACAAGTTGCTCCCCTGAATTGGCATGGGACTATAATTTGACGTAACCCAATCTGTTTAGCATATCTAGGCATGAACTCATACCCACGATCTAAATTTTTAAATGTGGGATTTCTATCTAATTGTCCATCAGGATATAAACTCTGATCAGTTAATGTCATGGTTCTTTTATCTTGAATATTAAACACAAAATGTGCTTTATCGCCAGATGCCACAATGCCATATCCAATATAATTATCGGTATTATCATCAAACTGTGCCTTTCGAATCACATTGCTCCATTCCATTTTTCCATTAGGGTCAAAAGAAAATAACACCACATTGTCTGCAAAATACCGAGTAACCGTATTATTGTTCATATAGCTACTACTTCTACTCCATGGATAATAGCCAAGATTAGAATAATTGGAATAATAATCCATCGGTGTATACATAGACGAATAGTAGGGTGAACTATTCAAATAATCCCATCTGTTGAGTGTGTTACCCCTACTACTGCTATATGCGGCTTCAGCTGCAATAAAAAACCCTCCATTTTTTTTCAACACAATATTTTTTAAGAAAAAATCATTGAAAGCTTCTTTCGTATTGCCTTCTGATTTGGCGTCGGACCTAAAATCTGGCGTAAACACCGTATTCATTGTTGCTAATTCTTTTTCTTGACTTTTATCCCATAAAGAATAATACAATCCATCAATATTTCCTCTACGAACCTTACTATAAAACGAAGTAACCAAATAGTGTTTGTTTACATTGTCTACTTTAACACGTATATCGTCTAGATAAATTCCTGTTATTTTCAAATCACGTGAAACAATATTGTCGGCCAACGCAGATTTTAACAATAAGGATATTTTATTGATATTGTCATTTTGAGCCGTACCTGACCCCCTAATACAAATCAGATCTCCTTCATTATCTAAAGCAAATTCCGTTAAGAAGTCATTTCTTTCTGGCATTGCCACTTGAATTTTTGTACGCTTTTGTAGGCCAAGTTCTTTGTTAAACAACAATGTGGTCAACACATGCATTTTATCATTCTTATTAGAAATTTTAAAAAGGAGAATCTGTTGTTTATTTTCACTTGTTAAGAAAGTATACACTTTAACATTGTTGCTATTACTCATGTTAGTTGTATCCAAGATTATTGGATTAGCCATTTTTTTACCATGCGCGTCTAGTTTTACAAACATGGCATACTGAATATTGTTTTTCTGATATTGGTAGAATAGGTTTACATAATCTGGGTACTGCACCAATTCAACGTCTATCACTTTATCAGGCATAAAATCAAGGCGGTTTTTTTCCACCATTTTCATTTCGTCATTGTAAACAGACATATAATGTAAATCGCGATAGCTCTTATAAATCAACACATTCCCGCTCATTTTACCTACAATTTCAAAATTTAGCGTTCTCGCATCATCGCGGTCGGGCTCAGAATAGGTAATATGCTGACCCCAGAGACTGGAATAAGCCAAAAAAAGACTTGTTATCCAAATAACGACTGACTTTTGCATCTATTCAGGTATTTTTTTCAAATGTACGGTAACTAAGATTTCGGTGGATGTAAATAAAACGGGAAAGATATCCTAATAGAAAGCTGAAAATTTAATTGGAGAGATTAATTTTACGGCTACATTTGACGAATAAACGTATTCTAGTACTAACCCCGCATTCGTGAGCAAGCAATTTAATAAGGTTACCACCGCAGGTTTAATTATTGCGTTAGGCATTATTTATGGAGATATTGGAACTTCTCCCCTGTATGTTTTAAATGAAATTATTACTGGTAGAGTAATCAACGAAGAATTGATTCTTGGCTCTCTTTCCTGTATTATTTGGACCCTAACCCTCCAAACAACCGTAAAATATGTGATCCTGACCTTGAAAGCCGATAATAAGGGTGAGGGCGGAATTTTCAGCTTATACGCATTGGTTAGGCGTAGAAAAAAATGGCTCGTACTTCCGGCCATGATTGGTGGCGCAGCCCTTTTGGCTGATGGCATTATCACGCCTCCTATTACGGTTACCTCAGCAATTGAAGGTTTACGTCAGCTTCCTGCTTTGCATGATATTCAACAATTCACTATAGTAGCCATTGTTATTGGAATTATTTCACTTCTTTTCTTTGTACAACAATTTGGTACAGCGAATATTGGTAGACTTTTTGGTCCTATTATGTTCATCTGGTTTGCCATGTTAGCCATTTTAGGGATTGTTCACTTATCTGACGACATTTCCATTTTAAAATGCCTTAGTCCGCATTATGCAATAGAGCTATTAACGCGTTACCCTAAAGGCTTTTGGTTATTAGGAGCTGTATTTCTTTGTACCACAGGAGCTGAAGCATTGTATAGCGATTTAGGACATTGTGGTAGAGCAAATATTCGATATTCCTGGATTTTTGTAAAAATCTGTTTGATATTAAATTACTTAGGGCAAGGTGCTTGGCTACTTGCCAATCACCACAATGAAATTATCCCTGCCCAAGTAATGGCTGATGGATTCAACCCATTTATAAGTGTGATGCCTCAATGGTTTAAACTACCAGGCATTATCATTTCTGCTACTGCTGCCATTATTGCCAGTCAGGCATTAATCTCAGGCTCCTTTACATTGATTAGTGAAGCCATGCGTTTGAATCTATGGCCCAAAATGAAGATTCATTATCCAACAGAAGAAAAAGGGCAATTATATATTCCTGGCATCAGCCTCCTATTATATGTGGGATGTATAGGTATTGTTTTATATTTTCAGAAATCCGCAAATATGGGTGCGGCATATGGTTTGGCTATTACCATGTGTATGATCAGTACCAGTATTTTGTTTGCCAATTTCTTAGTGAGTAAGCGAGTATTCCCTTTATGGATCTATCTATACCTAGCCGTTTATTTTGCTATTGAAATATCCTTCTTAATTGCCAATCTTGAAAAATTCATGCATGGTGGTTATGTTACTTTAATTGTGGGAGGCGGACTTTTTGCAGTCATGTATGTATGGTATAGGAGTAGAAAAATAAAAAATAGGTACGTGGAATTTGTACGCATGGAACATTATATTCCAATGATCCAAGAGCTGAGCAACGACAAAACCATTCCCAAATATTCTACCCACTTAATTTATATGACAAGTGCCAACAATCCTAAAGAGATTGAGCACAAAATCATCTATTCTATCATGAACAAAAAGCCCAAAAGGGCAGATATCTATTGGTTTGTGCACGTTGACGTATTAGACGATCCATATACCTGTGAATATTCAGTAGAACACATCATTCCGAATGATATTATACGCATTGAATTCCGACTTGGCTTTAGAATGGAGCAAAAGATAAATTTGATGTTCCGTAAAGTGGTGGAAGAATTGGTGAATAATAAAGAAGTGAATATTACCAGCAGATATGAAAGCTTAGAACGCAATAATGTAGTAGGCGATTTTCAATTTATTGTTTTGGAAAAATACCTCAGTCAGGATAATGAACTACCCATTTTTGAAAGGATTGTGATGAAATTATATTTCTGGCTCAAAGAAATTAGTCTGGGCGAGGAACGCGGATTTGGCTTAGATCCTAGCAATGTATCGGTGGAGAAATTCCCGTTGATAGTGGCCCCTGTTTCAAAAATGAATTTAAAAAGGGTTTACCACGATTCAAGCGAATACGAATAAGGAGACTTCATTTTTTGTATCTTACCATTCTTGCCAAACACACTGCTGTATATTATTCTCATTTATGGAGCAATCCTACTCATTGCCTACTTGGTACAAGAACGCTTTATTTTTAAACCTGAAAAGCTACCCCAAGATTTTCTATATAAATATGATGCTCCATTTGAAGAATTGTTTTTCCATGTTTCGGAAGGCGTTAGTATCAATGGACTTCATTTTTATTGCAAGGAACCCAAGGGTCTGATCTTATACTTTCACGGAAACTCTAGAAGTATCAAAGGCTGGGCTAAATATGCCCGTGATTTCTATCGGTTCCAGTATGATGTGGTTTTGGTTGACTACAGAGGATTTGGCAAAAGCACTGGTAAAAGGGGCGAGAAAGCCATGCTTGGCGATATGCAATTTGTATATGAACAACTTGTAAAAACATGCCCCGAACACCATATCCTTGTTTATGGCAGGAGTATGGGTAGTGGTTTTGCTGCTAAAATTGCTGCCGATAATAAACCCCGATACCTCATTCTTGATGCTCCTTATTATAGTTTTATTAAAGTAGCTGAACGATTTTTACCCATATTACCACATAGGTGGTGGTTAAGGTATAAGCTTCGAACCGACCAATGGATTAAGAAAGTAAACTGCCATACCTATATCATTCATGGCACAAAAGATTTTTTGATTCCCATTTCACAGAGCGAAAAATTACAGTCAATTAGTCCGCACAAGATTACCCTCATTCGGATTCATGGTGGTGGACATAATAATCTCCCAACCTATGATGAATACCACAATTTTATACGAGACATTTTAAAATATTAACGGTTTCAATCCAATGCGATCAATTATTTTTGCAGCAAATGAGAAGGGTACCCAAAAAATATTTTCGCTGGTTAAAATTGATTGTGATAGTGTATTGCAGTCTTGGCATTGCCTTTTACTACCTCCAGAAAAAAATCCTTTTCCACCCTACAGAAATTGCCACAGGAACTACCTTTAAATTCAAACAACCATTTAAAGAAACCAATATTCAAATAGACGAACTAACCTCTTATAACCTAGTTCAATTTACCGTACCCGATAGTTTAAAAAAAGGGGTGGTGCTTTATTTCCATGGTAATAGAGCCAATATTAACCGTTACGCCAAGTTTGCCAAAAATTTCACCAAACACGGTTACGAAGTTTGGATGCCCGACTATCCTCAATATGGTAAATCAACTGGAGAGTTGACCGAAGAAAATTTATACCAAGAGTCCTTACAAATCTACAAGATGGCTAGAGCACAATTTCCTCCCGAAAAAATCATTCTTTACGGAAAATCAATGGGTACCGGCATTGCCTCACAGCTAGCCAGTATCAGGGATTGTAAACAATTGATATTAGAAACACCTTACAATAGTATGGTCTCATTGATGGAATACTACGCACCCATTTTTCCGATGAGTACCCTTTTACAATTCAAAATACCCTCTAACCAATTCCTAGAAAAAGTTACAGCGCCTATTTGCGTATTCCATGGTACGGATGATGGTGTTATTCCCTTGAGTAATGCAGAGAAATTGAAAGCAGTTTTAAAAAAGTCTGATGCTTTCATCACCATTGATGGAGGAAACCACTTTAATCTAAATGAATCCAGCCTAATGCAAAAATCATTGGATAGTTTACTAATTATCAATTAACTTTTCGATTGAATTTATCACTTACCATAAAATATTTGATTCTTGCAAAACGGATTTTTTTATTGTACAACCAACCAATATTATGACAGCTGATGAAAATTTTGCAGCACTGGGTCTTACCCTACCACCTCCTCCAAAACCATTGGGCGTATATAAACCTTTGTTGATTGATGGAAAGCATTGTTATGTATCTGGACATGGTACCGTAAAAACTGATGGCACACTCATCATTGGAAGAATTGGAGAAATACTTAGTCCAGAGCAAGGTAAGGAAGCTGCACAGCAAGTAGGACTAGCCATTCTAGCCACTTTAATATCCAACTTAGGTTCCCTCAATAAAATTAAACGTGTGATTAAGGTGTTGGGAATGGTGAACTGCACCAGCGATTTTGAAAAGCATCCAGGTATTATCAATGGCTGTAGTGAATTATTTGCAAAAGTATGGGGACTAGATAATGGCATTGGTGTAAGAAGCGCAGTGGGCATGGGTTCTCTTCCAGATAATATTCCTGTGGAGATTGAAGCATTGTTTGAATTATATGAAGCTGAATAATATGGACAATCTAAAATGGTTTGAAATAGCCCATAGTGAATCATTAGACACGCCTGCTTTATTGGTGTACCCCGATCGTGTTAAACAGAATATTCAATTCTTGCTAGAAATGGCTGGAGATACAGCTGCTGTTAGACCCCATGTTAAAACAAATAAGACCTTGGAAGTATGTCAATTGCTGCTAGATGCAGGCATCACTAAATTCAAATGCGCCACCATTGCGGAAGCTGAAATGTTGGGGATGGCTAATGCTCCAGATGTTTTATTGGCACATCAACCAACCTTGCCTAAAGCAAAGCGTCTCATTCAATTAATGCATCAGTATCCACAAACAAAATTTAGTGCACTGGTTGACAACTATATTTCCGCCACCATGCTTTCAACAGTTTTTTCTACTACCACAAAAACAGTTGAACTTTATATCGATTTGAATGTGGGCATGAATCGCTCCGGAATCATTCCAGAAAAAGCGCTTGACTTATACATCGCCTGCAAAAATATTCCACTTATTAAAATCGTTGGTCTTCATTTATACGATGGGCACATTCGAGACACCGATTTAACGCTCCGTAAAACTCGCTCTAATACTGCTTTTGAACGAGCTGAAACTTTATCTACCCTGATCACAGCTTATGACAATAGTATGATGAAAATGGTGGCTGGCGGATCTCCTAGTTTCCCTACACATATACATAGAAAGGGTGTTGAATTTAGTCCGGGTACTTTTGTTTACTGGGACTGGGGCTACAAACATATCGTACCCGACGAACCCTTTGAATACGCCGCCTTGGTGGCCACCCGAATTGTTTCTATCATAGATGAAAAAACGGTTTGTACCGACTTAGGGCACAAAGCAGTAGCTGCAGAAAATCCAATGCCGAGGGTTCATTTTCTAAACGCACCTGAAGCCACACCCATTTCACAAAGCGAAGAACATTTGGTGGCGCAAGTACCAGATAGTAGTGTTTATCAGGTGGGCGATTTATGGTATGGTGTGCCTGTGCATATTTGTCCCACTGTAGCACTATATTCCGAAGCACAAATCATAGAACAACACCAAATAACAGCACAATGGCAAGTGATTGCCAGAGATAGAAAAATAACCATTTAACTATGTTCATCATTGACGCACATTTAGACCTTGCCATGAATGCCATGGAATGGAATAGGGACTTATGTATGCCTGTAAAAGACATTCGTGCGCTTG
>JANOYH010000354.1:0-26346 GCA_031428775.1 Bacteroidota bacterium | reverse complement strand
TTAATTTGTATGGGATCAAAAAGTTTGGGCATGATATTGTGTTGTGGGACTGGAACAGGTTACCTAAATAAGTGCTAATAAAGAAACCTATTTATTGAACCCCCTTTTTCTCAGCCCTTTTGTCTTTTATTTTTTCTTTCTGTTCTTCCATTAATTTCTGGTAGTCACTGTATTGCTGTTCTGATAGGATAGTTTTCATGGCTTTGTCCTTCTCACTTGTATGATGTTTTGCTTCCTGCATTTTTTTCAACTTTCTACCACCCGCTTCTTTTACAGCCAACATTTTTTTGTAGTAGTCAAGTAAAATAGGCGTCACTTTGGTTTCTTGATCAGCCGTCAAAGAAAGTTTCTTTTTGAACTGCTTGGTCTGCATTTGAGCCAATTGTTCAGGCGACTTTTTTGCTTTAGCTAAACTACTGTCTTGCGCAAATGACACTATTGAGCAAAACAAAATAGCTGTAATCACTAAAAAGCGAAACAAATTTTTCATAGTATATTTTACAATAGGACTATTTTATGAATAGAAAGTTTAAAAGACAAGCCCCTAAATTTATTTTTTACCAATCTTGAATAATACGCCTCCGTCTGAAATAGCGTAAAGTTTACCATTCCATTGGGTAATATCGCGAATGCGCTCATGCTTGTCGTCTAATAATTTTTCTTCTCCTACTACTTTATTATTTTCTATAACTAATCGCGCAATATGGGTGCTACTTAGTCCGCCTATAAATAAATTATTCTTCCATTCAGGAATGGCATCGCCTGTATAAAAGACCATGCCACTAGGAGAAAGTACGGGCTCCCAATAATAAACGGGTTGTTCCATTCCATCTTTTTGTTGAATGCCATCGCCCACTTTTTTATCACTGTATTCTAGTCCGTATGTAATAATGGGCCAACCATAATTTTTACCAGGCTGAATACGATTTAGTTCATCACCTCCTTGCGGACCAAATTCGGCCTCCCATAATTCGCCAGTAACGGGATGTATATCCAGACTTTGGGGGTTCCTATGTCCCAATGAATAAATTTCTGGTTTTGCATCAGCTGTTCCAATAAATGGATTGCCAGGTGCGGGCTTTCCATCTTTGGTAATTTTGAAAATTTTACCCAGTCCCGATTTTAACAACTGTGCTTGTGGCCTACCTTCTAAATTGGATCTTTCGCCCGTACTTACAAATAAGTACCCATCCTTATCAAATAAAAGACGAGAGCCAAAATGGAGGTCGCTATTTAATTCGGGCGTTGCTTGAAAAATAACAACGGGGTTTTCTATTTTTGTTTCATCAGCAGACAACATTCCTTTTGCTACAGCAGTAAGGTTGCCATCGGCATATTTCTGTGAGAAACTCCAGTAAAGTATACGGTTAGTAGTAAAATCAGGATCAAGTGCAAGGTCAAGCAAACCGCCTTGGCCTTTATATTCAATGGGTGGTAATCCGGTAATCTTTTTTAATAGCTTGCCTTCTTCACTATAAATACTGATAAATCCTGATCTGTCTGAGATGAGCAATCTTCCGTCAGGCAAGGTAATGATGGCCCAAGGGTTTCCGATTTTTTCTGCAATCTTTTCAACTTGATAAGGCGTTGTGGTGGTAACACGATTTACCCTTGTTTGTCCCGCAAAAGCAGGTTTGTAACCTGATTTAGAAGGCCTGTTTTCAACGGGTCCCACTGTTGTTGTATCCAATGGTTCGATTGATTTGTTCAAAGAACTTTTACATCCCAAAATCATGGTTGAACAAAATAGTAGTCCGACAAACAATTCATTTTTTTTCATGGAAATAGGTTGAAATGGTATTAAAGTATATGATAAAGTACTGATTGAAAACAAATGATTATTTGGATTTTTCAGGAAGTAATTTGAAGGCGGTAGCCACAAACCTATTATCAACAATTTTGCCTTTTACTTCAGCTTTTCTAATGGCATTGCAAAATCGCAGGACTGCCCCTTTAAACCAAATTGGCATTCACCACAAGCTGCTTCCACAATTTGTACAGAATCTTTTTGGCAAAATCCTATATATGCAGGAAGAATAAATAAAAGGGTAAAAATGATCTTTTTCAAAATAGTCGTTTTAATTGTAAAGGAATCTTTTGTAAAATAACATAAATTCGTAAACATTCCACCATTCAAAATTTCAGCTATTGAAAAAGCGGCAAGACTATATTTCCTGGGACGAATATTTCATGGGTATCGCCCTATTATCGGCTTGCAGAAGCAAAGACCCTAGCACGCAGGTGGGTGCTTGTATTGTCAATAACAAAAACCGGATAGTGGGAACGGGTTACAATGGATTACCTGCAGGGTGCAGTGACGACGAATACCCTTGGGCCAAGCAGGGTTCATTTTTAGAGACAAAATATCCATTTGTTTGTCATGCAGAACTAAATGCGATATTGAATAATATTGGGATGGATTTACATGGATGTAGAATTTATACGGCATTGTTTCCATGTAATGAGTGTACAAAAGCCATTATACAAGCGGGTATCAAAGAAGTAGTTTATTTATCTGACAAGTATGAAGCCACTGATGCGGCTAAAGCTTCCAGAATGATGCTAACCAATTCAGGTGTGAGCTGTAGAATGGTCACAACAAGTATACAAAGTCTTGTGCTATCTTTTAAAGTAGAAGACGTATAAAAGAGGCTACTCTGGTGCTTTCTTTTAAAGTAAAAGAAGTAAAAAAAGGGCTTCCCAAAAATGAAAGAGTTGAGAAGCCCCAAAGAATATTTAGTTATCTAATTTGTCCGCGTACAACACCAGCGGGTCTAGATACGCTATGCGCATTTACATAAATGGCATCATTTTTCAAAGAGGCAAAAGTGGCGTCATCAACAGTTACAATTTTTGAAGTGCCAAAATCTACGGCTGCACTATAAAAACCTACCAATACACCAGCATTTACACCAACTGCTGCTTTATGAATATGCGCTGCGGTAAGTGCGTCTGTGGCTTCTAGGTTAGATACGGTTACTTTTACATACAACATCTTATCCGAAGTAACCCTAACTGTAGCAAGACCTGTTGCTGTTGTTGTAACTGCGGGAACTTCATTAGCGCCCGTCATCACTACATCTGCCGCAACGTCAATCGTTTTATTTAATTGACCACGTACAACACCGCCAGTAAGTTGTGTGCTGTGGATATTCACGTATAATTCGTTTGCATCAGATTTAAGGCTATCTACAAAGCTAGTTCTCAAGCCAGTGATTGTAGCCGTTGCGCTATTACCACTAAAGGTTGGTTTTAAATCTAGAATTACCCCTCCACTAGTAATAACGTTGCCCACATGAATATGTGCATTGGTAAGTGCATCTCCACTTGCCAAGCCAGAAACTGTGAGCGTGTATTTCAAGGAGTTATCGGAGTATAAGTCAAGCATCGCCATTCCAGTTTCGGTTCTTGCGGCAGTTGCCGGAACTTCATATTTATTGGACATATTGATCATCCAGGTTTTAACTACAGTGGGTGCTGGAGTAGTAGTACTATCTTTAGAACAAGAGAAAAGCACTAGAGAGAGGGAGCTAACGAATAGCAGTGTTAATAGGTTTGATTTTTTCATATTAAGTGTTTTATGGTTAACACTTACGAGTGATAAAAGGTTTTGGTTGTGTGCAATAACATTTTTTTAAAGAATTATTTTAATGCTTATTTCTATAATGGTCTAGTAAAACATCACCACCAAAATCATGTTTGAGGTTGCGTATGACTGAATGAACATGATTGGCATTATTCTGGGTATTGTCATATTCAATGAGCAAACCGGGCCCCTGAATCCTGTAGTAGGTTCCCTTACCAAGACCGGCTTCGGTGCCACCCGCCCATGCAAATTGGAGTAAGTTCAGATTGTCCTTAATTACCTCATCCATAAAATCTTTTGCATATATTTTTGTATAGCGATTGATATAAACTTTTACCAAATCAATCAACAGTTCCTTCTGTTTTTCAGTCAATGCTGAATAATAGATACCTAGGTGGTTTTCAAGTTGGGCATTCCTTTTGTTGAAGCTCAAAATGTCATTGAAAGCAACGTTAGCAATAACCGCTTTTTGTTTTTGAGATTCATTCAACGCCTGAATTAATTGAAAACCAGCATCTGTCTCGGCTTTCAAAATTTGTTTTCCTTTTTCAGGTCCGCTTAATACAATTGCTGGATTTGAACCCATAAATCCTGGCGTACCACTAACCAGCAATTGTTTATCAAATGAAAAATTAAAGGAGAGGTGATGGCCTTCAAAACGCCATCCCCAAATAGTATAATTGGTTGGAATGCCAAAAAGGGAGAAATGATAATTACCTGGATCTCTATATTGATCTGCTTCAGGTCTTTTTTCTATTTCTTTCAATAACACTTCTAATTGCAGAATTTCTTTTGAACGTTGAAAAGTATTTTCACTGATACATGACTTTAATAATTCTAGCGCAGCGTCTTTTTGTTGTTGGTTCATTTCGTTGAAACTGATCCCCTTACGAATTTTAGGAACAAAATGAAAATTGTAACGTTCTGAATCGTCGAAAGCAAAAAGCGTATTATTTTTTTGGGTATCAGTAAGCAAGTCCACAAATATTTTCGCTTTTAAAACTGCATCTTGTGAATACACCTTGCCAACAACTACAAAACATAAAAATAAGTAGATAAGAACTTTATTCATTTTATTAAAGATTAAATTAAACAACTTTAATTGCCGATTCCAAGGCTAACTCAATCATGGGTAATAAGGATTTTTCTCTGGCGTCTGGACTGATTTTTTCATGCGTAGGTATGATGTCAGAAACGGTTAACAGACAAGCAGCTTTTTTCTTTAAATATTGGGCGTTGGCATACAATGCAAAAGCTTCCATTTCAACTACTGGGCAATGGTATGTTAAGGCGATGCTAGGAATATTCATATCCTTTCTATAAAAAATATCGCTAGAATGTACGGGTGCAATGATTAAAGGTTGCTGCAAAGTTTTGCTTACTGCTGAGATGATTGAAAGGGTATCTCCTTGAGCAGGAATATTTGCTTCCTCAATTCCCCACGCATATTTTGCATAACTAGATTCACTAGCTGCTGAACTAACATTGATTAAATCTAGCAATTTACGCTCAGCAGTATAGGCGCCACAAGTGCCTAATCTAATAATACATTTTACCTGGTATTCTGTATACAACTCAAAACTATAAATACCAATTGAAGCACAGCCCATTCCACTTGCGCCAATACTAATGCGCGCACCTTTATAAAAGCCTGTATAGAAATAGACATTTCTAATTTCACTAACCCTAGTAGCATTTTCTAAATATTTATCAGCTATAAACTTTGCTCTTAATGGGTCTCCCGCTAGCAAAACAACGGGAGCAATCTCTTCTGGTAAGGCACTGATATGAATGCTCATTTCTTTGATATTATGGAATAAATGTAACTATATTAAAAGTGTTTACACTTGGCAATCCTTAATATAATAGAAATTAGTATCTTTTATCTATAAAACACCCTTATGCGTTATACCACTGCCTCATCAACCCATAGCGTATCGTTTAAGGAAAACCTACTTTTGAAAATCTTTGTACTAGTCTTTTTTTGTTGCTGGATCAAAACATATATCTCTACGCCCAATTTGGCTAATTGGTATACAGAAAATGTGCTAACAATTGTTTTCTTGTTAACGCTATGGATGAGTTATCGGAAATTTAAATTCAGCGACCTCAGTTATTGCATGATGTTTGTTTATTTACTCTTACATATTTATGGTGCAGAATATACTTATGCAGAAAATCCTTTTGGGTATTGGCTAAAAGACATTTTTCATCTAGATAGAAATTATTATGACCGGATCGTGCATTTTAGTTTTGGTTTTTTATTGACTTATCCTATGCGCGACTATTTTAAAAATCATTTTGATTGGCCCGTTTGGGTTTGCTGGACGCTACCTTGCGAAATTACTTTGTCTTTCAGCGCTATGTATGAGATAATTGAATGGTTGGTGGCAGACCTGTTTTTTCCTTCAGAAGGTGATGCTTATTTGGGAACGCAGGGCGATATTTGGGATGCACAGAAAGATATGGGCATTGCATTTATTGGGGCAGTTATTGCCATGTTCTTGATTCGATTTATTAGAAAAACAGTTAGGTTTAAGCAAGTAACAACCACGACTAACTAACAGCAATTATTTACAAGCTTTACTGAAACTAACACAAAACGGTGCTTTATTTATGGATTTCATAGCAAATTTTTCCCTTACTGAATGGTTAATGATTTTGGCAGCTTCCTTTATCATTGGACTGGGTAAGGCCGGTTTAAAAGGAGTTGACATGCTCAATGTAACTTTGATGGCATTTGTATTTGGAAGCAAATCATCCACAGGAATTGTATTGCCCCTACTCTGCCTAGCTGATATTGCCGCAGTGATCTATTACCATCGACATGCACAATGGCATCATTTTTGGAAAATAACGCCATGGATGGTGGTGGGCATTTTGTTAGGAGTGTATTTGGGCAAAGACATGGATGAAGTACTATTTAGAAAAATAATGGCAGTAATTATCCTAATCACGATTGTAATGGTGCTATTCATGGAATATCGAAAATCAATAGAAGTGCCCAAGCATCCTGTGTTTGCGGTTTCCACCGGACTAGCAGCCGGTTTCACAACCATGTTGGGCAACCTCGCGGGTGCATTTGCCAATTTGTATTTTTTAGCCATGCGAATGCCCAAGAATGATTTCATTGGAACGGCAGCATGGATCTTTCTGTTCATCAACCTTTTTAAATTGCCTTTTCAAATTATTTTTTGGAAAAATATCCATTTGAATAGTTTGCAAATTGACTTAGTATTAGTGCCTACTTTGGCACTAGGATTTTGGACGGGTTTAAAACTGGTTGGAAAAATTAAAGACGAGCAATATAGAAAATTGGTCATGGTGCTCACACTAATTGGTTCTGTATTCCTATTGTTTAAAAAATAGTGTTTCATTAAACATATATTTATTGTGTTTTGTTCTTTTTACGATAAACTGATTAGCATGAAAAACATTCATTTTTTATTCTTTATGGTTAGTGCAATTGCACTGAGTTTGGTTTCAATACAGGGAATGAGTCAGCCCGAAAAGGCAGTAACTGAAATTGAGGCAATCATGCAGCAGTCGAAAATTATTGGGTTATCGGTTGCAGTCGTAAGAAAAAATAAAATTGTATTTACGCATTCATTCGGATTAAAAGACGTTGAAAAAAACGAACCCTTAAAAGATAACCACATTTTTAGAATTGCCTCTATTTCAAAATCATTTTCAGCCACATCCATCATGCAGTTGGTAGAAGCAAAAAAGTTATCGCTGGATGATGATATGAGTAGTTTAGTTGGGTTCACCCTGCGCAATCCAAAATTTCCTACCACCATCATTACACTAAGAATGGTGTTGTCTCATCGTTCTTCTATCAATGACAGTAGGGGTTATTTTTCTTTGGATTCCATCAATCCCAGCACTACCGCTAATTGGGCAAAATGTTATAACGACTATGAACCGGGTATGGGGTATATGTATTGCAACTTGAATTATAATATGGTGGGCACCATCATTGAAAAAGTATCTGGAGAAAGGTTTGATGAGTTTGTAAAGCACCATATATTAGAACCACTACATTTATATGGGGGCTATTGTGTTGATTCTTTAGATAAAACCCGGTTTGCCTCTATATATGAATACAATAGTGATTCAGCAAAGTTTTTTGCTTCACCCGCAGCCTATCACCCTAGAACTGCTGAATTAGCAAATTATACAATGGGCTATAGCACCCCCATTTTTTCGCCAACGGGGGGGATGAAAATTTCAGCCACTGACCTTGCTACTTATATGATTATGCACAGCAAACAAGGAAAGCATAAGGGTAAAAGAATTATTTCAAAAAATAGTGCAGCCCAAATGCAATCAGTATTTTCAGAGAAAGATGATTATGGCATGGCTATTATGACTACCAATAAACTCATTGCTGGAAAGACCATGAAGGGCCATACTGGATCTGCATATGGGTTATACAGCTTGATGTTTTTTCAGCCAAAAGAAAAATTCGGATTTGTAGTAATCAGTAATGGTTGTGATCCAAAATATGCCGACGGGTTCAATGCAATTTTGCGAAAAACGGTGGCAAGTTTATACGAAGCATTTATTCACAAATAGTATTCTGGATTGCCAATGATCTATTTAAATCAATCGACTTATTCTTTTACTTTATTTAGTCCCATTAAATTCACCATCCAATTAGGCAAAGGCTTGATTGATTTTCGTTTCTTAAGGTTCAAATAAAACCCGAGCTTTTTAAGGATGGGTACTCGATGGGTTTCTACCATTTCAATCAGTGTTCCATCAGGGTCTTCTACATAAGCAAACCTTCCACCAGACTCACCCATATCAAATGTATCACCGCTGTCAACAGTGAATTTGTAAGCATATTTTTCAAGATTTGCTTTTAACAGATTCATGTTTGGAACGTCAAAACAAACATGAATAAAACCAGGGTCGCCCCAGTAACGTTGTTCGTAAATTTTATCCGCTTTGCGATCGAGGGATTGGATTAATTCAATTTGTACATTTCCAAGAAGTCGACTAAAAGGTGCAATAAAAGGATTTTCAAAAGTTAACAATACCCTACGAAAATTTTGCGCTGCTGCGTCTTCGCCTAAATCTGAAAACTTACCTGTCACATCATAGGCAATCTTATTTAGACCAAAACCATTTTGATAAAAAGGGATGGCAGCATCAATATTGCTAACGCCTATTACAACCCCACAAACACCACCTTGCATGAACTGTGCATTCTTAAACCAAGAAGTTTCTTTTACTACTTGATAACGGTTACCTTCTTCATCGTGTAAAAAGAAAGATAGATTACCGGCAGGGCATAATTTGGGTTGAGAGCAAAGTTTTTTTTGAGAGATGGTATTATAAGAATCTGCAACTTGGTTTGATTTGAATTTAACTGCATTGATGCCGTAGTCGCCCCACATAACTTTTTTACCCACTCCAGGTGTTCTACTGGTAAACTGCCATATTTCGGCACCACCACCACCATTCATATTCATGGCAAGAATGGCTCGTCTATTATGTACTGTACCGCCGGTATAAGAAAGCATTAAATCTGCACTAGCTTCATCGTCAAATATTTTCACATTTAAACCAAAAGCTTTTCTTAACCAAGTGAAAGTATTAGAGGCATTTATACACCCAATGCCTATTTGTTGAATTCCTGAAATCAATGCCATATTAATTGCGGACTAGTTGGTTAAATTAATTTTAATCTTTTTACAAGTTTGAAAAATAAAAAAGGCACACACTTCCTTAAGGCTACCAAAACTAATTCTTGTTTTGCAATATAAACTTTTCGTTTATTTCTGGTGAACCCATTTATGATTTTTCTAGCACAATTTTCTGGGGTGATGCCATTTTCCTGGCCTTTGTCTAATAATTGGTGGGCAGTTCCATCTGCTTTTAAGGCGGAATAGGAAATATTGGTATTAATTCTGCCGGGAGCAACGATGGTAAAATGGACCTTATCGTTCGTTTTTTCCATCATCCAGGATTCAAAAAAGCCTTCTAAAGCATGTTTTGAAGCCGAATAAGCGCTCCTTTGAGGGAAGCCAAAACTGCCTACTACACTGCTTATCAGCACAATATTGGCCTTTTTTGATTCATTTATTAGGGGCCATAAGGCTTTGGTTAATGCCACTTGCCCAAAAAAATTCACTTCCATGATTTGCCTATCAACTTCTATAGGGGTCATTTCAGCGTGGGAACGTTGACTTATTCCTGCATTATTGATCAAGATGTCAACAATTTTATATTTGTTTTTTATAGCATCTACAAAAGCACTAATGGCAGTTGGGTTAGCCATGTCAACAAACAAAGGAGTACAAATGGCTCCTTTTAAGGAACATTCATTGGCTATATTGCTTAATTCATCTAGTCTACGAGCTGCCAAAACCAAGTGAACATTGGGTGCAGCCATTTGTAATGCTAGTGCTCTGCCAATGCCAGAAGTGGCGCCAGTTATGACCACTACTTTATCTTTAAAATCCCACATGCTAACTTAGTTTTATGTAACTTTTTTATGTACCCAAAAATGAAAATTACCCCGAAAAACTAAATTCTCGGCTTGGAAAAAGTAAAGGTATTATAAAATGACTATCCTTTTTAGGTAGAAGACCTGGCTTTTATGAATTTCAGTGGACTAAATAGCTGTCGATTTCACCTTTGTTTAAGATAACTGTGTTGAAAAGAATAAGTAAGTGTAGTGTTCCAAACAAAATTCTGACTAGCCGAAATATTTGTTTGAATAACTTTATTAATAAACCCAGAAATGGAAAATGGAAAACGTTTATCAGCAAGGGTTAGCATAGATGAGAAAAATACGCCGTCATTTTTATCCATCTTTAAGTAATATATCTGCGGAGAAAACCGCATTAAAACTTGCTTGGTTAATTTGATATTATTGAATGAACTGGTGAAATTAATAAAATGGGTGTTTTTAGTAGAACCATCATCTATACCATGTCCATATAAATAATAAAGGCCAATGCTGATATTTTTTGTCAGAAAATAGTTAGGCGACAATTCGGCTGCAAGAAATCTTTGTGCTTCAATGGTATTTGTTTGAATGCCGTTGGTGACTGTTGAAGTAGTTCTGAAAACAAGTGCTGGGTGAGCTCCCATATTAAATTTGAACCTATTTCCATTGGCGATTTTATAGCGCCACCAAAGTAGGATAGACCAAGGTTTGCCCTCTAAAGAAAACCGTAATTCTGGTTCAAAACTTAGACGATTATTTCCTAGCGCTATATTAAAGATGCCTGCAGGTTTTCCCAATGTAAAAGTTGGGATAACGGAAATGCCATTATTCGTTATGCTCAGATTGCCTGAAAAATAGCGAATGGTTTTTCTTAGCGTATCTACCTGCGAATGAGAAGGCTTTGTAAAAAGCACCAATAACAATAGAAAAGACATTTTCATAATAACAAGCGTAGATGTTTTCATTGGCTTTTTAATAGTTCGCAAATGAATTTAATTAAAGGGTAAATATACTTTATCGATTATTTCTTTTTAATGATATAAAAATTAATCACTGCTCTAAATTGATATCCCAGTCTTTTATAAACAGCTATTGCTTTTTCATTGTCATGCCTCGCGTGTAAAAAAGGAATCTTACCATCATTAAGTACAGCATCAGTAAGAAAAGCGGTGATTTTTGCTGCATAACCTTGTCCTTGATTGTTGGGATGGGTACAAATAGCACTGACTTCAGTATAGCCATCTAGGTGTAATCGCTCACCACCCATTGCCACCAATTTCCCTTCTTTTAAAATGCCATGATAGTTGCCAAATTCAATGGTGCGTTCTCTAAAGGGCCCAGGCTTTGTAAGCTGGGTGAGGGCTACCATTTCATTAATATGGCTATTGGTGAGAGGTACTATCTCATCTATTTCAAAAGTTTGATGTGTAGGGTGCGAATCATTTTTAGAAGAGCTGTTTTCCAATATAAGTTTGGGACAAATGAATTGATACAATGGAATAGAAGAAACGAGTTCAAACTCATCTATAAAATTCATTTCGTCTGCAATTAATAAATACCAACTTCTATTATTTGGTGCTTTCTCCAACAGCATTCTTTGATGCTGTATATCCCAAGTAGGCATAGCAATAAATGGTGCAATAGCAGCATCTGTAAATACGCATTCATCGCTTCCAATATTTTTGTTAGCATCTATAGTAGTTAAAGCACTCCATATAGGGTTGTCAAGAATCATGAATCACTCACTTTAATCTTTACAGTTGATGCGTATTCAATTCGATCCATTTCAATCATTAAATTGATTAAAGGGCCAATTGTTTTTAAATCATCTGATCTTTGCGGTTCATTGATATAGTATTCGTAGCTGCCTGATCTATAGGGTGTTCCGCCTAAACCAGCACCACTACAAGACTTATGAATATGGATGTATCCCTTGCTATCAAAGTCTACAAATTGTGTCAGTATTCCATCGTAGCCTTTTTTTGCAATGGCTAAATATTTTTTCTCTAGGTAGCCCATTCTAACAGCTTTCACTAAAGCATAAGTAAACATAGTAGAACCGGATGCTTCTAAATAGTTTCCTTTCTTAGTTGATTTATTGGTGATTTGATACCATACACCAGATTCTTTGTCTTGGTATTTTTCTAGTACTATTGCCAATCGGTTAATAATATTGGTTAGCTCCTTTCTTTTTGGATGAGTTTTCGGGAAAACTTCCAACACTTCCACTAAGCTCATCATATACCATCCCATTGATCTACTCCATACTTCGGGCGACCTGCCCGTTGCCGAATTAGCCCATAGTTGAGTTTTGCTTTCATCCCAACCATGATACAATAATCCAGTGGCGGGATCTTTTAAGTGTTGCTCCATCCAAATAAATTGGTTGGCAATATCTGTAAAATATTCAGGGGTTTTAAAATAATGACAATATTCCGCATAAAATAAATCGAGCATATAAGAACAGTCTAACCACATCTGATAAGGGTATTTGTGCTTGTGCCAAAATCCACCTTCTTTTGTTCTGGGTTGCCATTTAATTTGTTCTCTTAAAGTTTCAATGGCTATTTTATATTTTTCCTCTTTTGTATGTTGATATAGGGTGATGAGTAATAATCCGCCCGTTATTTGATCACTGTTATAATCATTCCTTTCATAGGTGCGAATGGTTCCGTTTTGTTTTATAAAATGGTCCACTATTTTTTTTTCGTAAACAAAAAAACTGGAATCACCAGTATACTTCCATAGGTTCTCAAATCCTCTAAGTGTAACCGCTTCGGCATAGTTCCAAACGGCTATTCTTTTATCAGGGTCACTTCCTTCTTTATCTTGTAACATGTGTTGCACAAACTTTTTTACAACAATGGAATCAGGATAGGTAGTCGTAATTGTTTTTGCAAATTGTTTGGCTAAATCGAGATTTGAAAAGCCTGGCTTTTTTGAATATTGAAATAAATTCAAAACTAGCAACAAACTAGCAAGCAATTTTAATGGGTGCATTTCAGGAAATTTAATAAGGGTACTTACTATTTTAATAATAAGTTCAAACAACAATTTACTAATAATCCTTAATGGGTACTAATCATTTCTACTTCTTCTTCTTCAACCAAGAGGATGCTTGCTTGATTCAAGATTCTTTTTCTGCCTAAAGTATATAATAAGGAAGCAGTGATAGAACTGAAAGCCATCACACCAATCATAGGAATTGCAGTGCCGTTTTGTAATAGACTAACCATGGCCGACATCAGAGCGCCAATACTCATTTGAATAAATCCCATCAGTGCTGATGCGGTACCTGCATTATTGCTAAAAGGCGCCATGGAGAGGGCAGAGGAATTGGGGAAAATGAATCCCTGGCAACTAATAAACAGTAAGATCAAAAAGATGGTTAAGTATAAATCTGTGATGTCTAGAAGGGTAGTTGATACAAGAAGGATGGCGATGGTACTTTGAAAATATAAGGCTCCTTTGATGATTTGTTCAGAGGAATACTTTTTTAATAAAAGATTATTTAATTGACTTGCGCTGATTAGTCCGCCCGCTATTATAGCAAAAATCCAACCATAGTGTTTTTCGCTCACATGAAACAAGACCATAAATACATAGGGTGATCCACTGATATAGGCGTATAAACCAGCATAAGCAATGGCTGCGGTAAAAGTGTACAGTGCAAATTGCTGATTTTTAATGATGGCTAAAAAACCAGTTGCAATAGAAACTGGTTTTAATGAAAAATTGGGGTCTGGCTTTTTACTTTCCGGCAATAAAAAATAAACGGCTGCTAGTATAAAAGCGATAACGATAAACAGCATTCCAAAAATATATCTCCATCCTAAATAAGCGGTGATATATCCGCCCAGTGTAGGTGCAATAATGGGAGATACAGCAACCACTAACATCAAAGTAGAAAATACTTTGGCATTATCTTTTACTTCAAATAAATCCCGCACCATTGCTCTAGCTGCAACCATTCCCACGCATCCACCAAGTGCTTGAAAGAGACGGAAGGCAATTAACCCATCTACTGAAGAGGCCGTCATGCAGGCAAAAGACGACAATCCATAGATGGCTAGTCCAAAGTACAAAGGTTTTTTTCTGCCGAATCTTTCTAAGAGTGGTCCATAAATAAGTTGTCCCACTGAAATGCCAATAAAGAACGAAGATAAAGACAACATCACTGAAGAAACGGAACTATTCAAGCTTGTTGCAATAGCAGGGAAAGCCGGTAAATACATATCAATTGATAAGGGGCCAATGGAAGTCAGTAGCCCCAATATCAGAATGATGCGAAATTGTTTTTGGTCGAATTTTTTAGAAATAGGTGTTGTGTTGATCTGTATAGGTTTAGAAATGGTTTAAAATAATTTCTCCTGTGGTGGTGTTGCTCCAGCCAATCTAATATATACGGTACCCTGACCTCTATGATGTGTTTGGTGTTCAAAGCATTTATTGAAAGCAGCTGCTTTGGTCAAGTCAAATCTTCCAAACAATTTAATCGATTCACTTAATTGTGCAGTGGTCATTTTGTTTAGATTTTCGATTACAAAGTCGTATCCAGCCAAAACCATTTTGCTCACATTTTCCTTGGACTTGTCTGCAGTTTTTTCAGCTTCACCCATGGCAATGGGGCTTTTTGTTCCAGCAATGGTAGCCACAATACCGTAATTAGCGTCAGTTAAATGAAGCATTTGTTCGGCAAAAGACCTCATTTCAGGGGTAGGCTTCAAAGCATATTTATCTGCTGGCATGGCGTCTAAATATTCCTTTGTATAAATCTTTGCTCTTTCCCACTCTTTAACGGCGTCTTCTTTTGATGTTTGCGCATTTAGTGTCTGAAATGAACAGAACATACAAACCAATGAAAGGAGTAAATAAGCTTTTTTCATTTTAATTGAGTTTATAAGTAACCGAAATTTTGGTGTTTAATAATTTTGAAATGGGGCAATTCTTTTCAGCATTTTCTACGTGCTCTTTGAATTTTTCTTCTGTAACGCCATCAACAACTGCAACTAGGTTGAGTTCAGAATCTGTAATGGAGCCATTGTCAAGTGTAATGGTACAGGTTGTAGTTAATTCAGTAGGATTCAAGTTTTCGGCCTGTAAAATAAAAGCGAGTTTCATGGTAAAGCAACCGGCGTGAGCTGCTGCAACTAGTTCTTCTGGGTTTGTACCAATACCTTCTTCAAATCTTGAACTGAAGGAGTATTGTGCTTTGGTCAAAACGCCGCTTTGAGTGGACAAATTTCCTTTTCCGTCTTTACCTGTGCCATTCCAAATGGCGGTTGCATTTCTTTTCATAAAAAGTGGGTTATCTATTTTTAATATTAAATGTAATTTAAGCTTTCTGCACCTGCGGTTGAAAGTTACACCAGATTTATTAATTCTTTCATAAACCGATTCATCCTTTTTATTGACTAACCAACAAGTTTATTTTCTTTATTTGGAAAAACAACCGTTGGTTTAAAGGTTTTAGCTTGTTCAAAGTCCATGGAAGCATAAGAGATTATAATCACGATATCACCAACCATGGCTTTTCTAGCGGCTGGACCATTTAAGCAGGCAATACCAGAGCCTCTTTTACCTTTGATCAGATAGGTTTCTAAGCGTTCGCCATTATTGACATTGACCACATGAATTTTTTCGTGTTCAATCATGTTTGCTGCATCCATCAGATCTTCGTCTAGTGTTAAGCTTCCGATATAATCAATATTGGCTTCAGTGATGCTTACCCTATGGACTTTAGATTTTAAAATTTGAATTTGATACACTGTTTTGGTGTTTTATAATGAGGCGCGCAAGATAATATTAGATATTTAAAAATGGGAAACTGAATATTGGTTTATCTTTTTTGCATTATTTCATCACTGGCTGCACTGACCATTTTTTTTGCCAGAACGAAACCATTCGAAAAGGAGGTCGCCAATGGCATGCGTAAGATTGTTATGCTTTAGCAGAGCTGCTTTATGATCTTTGTCTTTCAACTCATACTTATCATAAAACCGCCTTAAGTTGTTTTGTGACCGCTTTAAAAGAAGGCTTAAAAGCTTCGAAATTGAGTTATAATAGTCTAATATAACCCAAATATTGCATTATTTGAGTTATATTCAATGTATGAAAGCCAAAATTCCAGAAATGCTTCCAATACAAAAAGAAGTGGAAACCAAGGCTGTTTTGCGAAAGGCAGCGCTTGCCCATATGGCTTTGGCAGAATTAAAGGGAGTAATAAGCAGCATCCCCAATGAAAATATTTTATTGGAAACGCTAACTTTAAGAGAAGCCCGGGAAAGCTCAGCAATAGAAAACATCATCAGTACCTTTGATGAAATATATCAGAGTAATTTATTCAGTAATCAATTTGCCAGCCCTGCAGCTAAAGAAGTACACCAATATGCAAGAGCTCTCATCGAAGGATTTCAACTGGTAAAAGAAAACGGACTACTAACAAACAACCATATTCTCCAGATACAAAGAGTAGTTGAACAAAATAATGCAGGGTACAGAAAATTACCTGGAACGAAGTTGTTGAATGATAATACAGGGGAAGTTGTTTACACGCCCCCGCAGGATGAGGAAACAATTATTTCACTTATGCAAAATCTTGAAACATTTATTAATGATGATTCAATGATGGATGCAGATCCACTGGTAAAAATGGCCATTATCCATCATCAGTTTGAAAGTATTCACCCTTTTTATGATGGTAATGGCCGTACTGGCAGGATTATTAATATCCTCTATTTAGTTCAAAAAGGGCTCTTGCATTTGCCGGTCCTTTATTTGAGCAGATACATTATTAAACACAAAAACGATTATTATCGAATATTACAAGAAGTAAGGTTGACGAATGATTGGGAAGAATGGTTGATCTTGATGCTGGATGGAGTTGAAAAAACAGCGAATGAGAGTATAGTATTGATTAATAATATCAGGAAGCTGATGCAGGAGTATAAGCATCTGATCAGGGAAAAATATCCAAAAATGTATAGCCAGGATTTATTAAACAATCTGTTTAAATATCCCTATACCAAAATAGAATTTATACAGATAGATTTACAGGTAAGTAGAAATACAGCAATCAGGTATTTGGAAGAATTAGTAAAAGAAAAAATGCTGATTAAACATAAGATAGGAAGGGAAAACTTTTATGAAAACTATCTCCTGTTCAAACTACTGAGTGGAAAATAAATTGTAAAGAAAGGCTGAATATAAATATGACACAACAAGAATTGGCGGATGAAATTGCTGTGTCGCGTCAAACAATATTTGCCATCGAAACAGGGAAATATATACCTTCGGCTATTCTTGTATTGAAAATTGCCAGAACATTTAAGAAAAGGGTTGAGGATATATTTAATTTGGAAAAAGGCGACTAATTATTAAAGTGGATTGTGATCCCTATAAAACATCCTAATTATTACCCCAAGGAAATAACTAATTTGTGGTATAAGAAAACTTTGGACTTATAATATCTCCCAAATGTTTACCCGTGAATTCTGAATAGATAGTAGTAGCATCAATTTCAAGTTCGTTTGACCAAGCAATTGAGTAGCCTGTCGTATATACTTTAGCAAATTCGATTTTATCTTGTAAGACTTTAAATATCCCTTTTTCAACTAGATCATTTAATTGAACAGTTCCTGACACACCATCTTCAAACTTGACACTGATTGTGTAATCTGTTAGATATGTAACTTCTTGAACTTTCATACTTCAAGTTACAAAATAATTTATAGGGAGGCTCAATAAGCAATTAGTTAGAATAAAAAAGCATCCTTTTGCAACATAAAAAAAGTCAGAGTAGCTGTAGAATACTAAACTGAAAATTTGCCCCCCCCATATTATAGAGGGGGAAGTCTCTACCCATATTAAGGGAGGTTATACATTTCTTTAATTTTCATCTTTGTAACATTGGGGGAGAACTATTTTAATTAGATGTGCCGGCTTCTCTTTTGGCAGCTTCTTTCATTTTTTCATTGGCAGCAATCAGAAACTGTACATTACGGTTCTGCATGCGACCATCTTCTGTGTCGTTACTGTATTTAGGATAATCTTCGCCATATCCCTTTATTGTTAGCCTAGAAGCACTTACACCATTCTTGGCCAGATAGTTTTTTACGGATGCGGCTCTGCGTTCAGATAAACTTTGGTTCAGACTGCTGGCGCCAGTATTGTCGGTATGTCCCTGAATCTCAATATTTGTATCTGGATATTTCACGAGTATTACATCCAGCTTATCAAGGTTCATTTTCGATTCGCTAGACAGTGTAGAACTATTAACAGCAAATAAAATTTTATCACTAAATTCAACTACAATACCTTCTCCTACACGTTCTACTTTGGCATTGGGTAAATCATTCTGAATATCTGCGGCCTGTTTGTCCATTTTTTTTCCAATAATGGCACCACTCACACCACCTACTGCGGCACCAATAATGGCACCTAAACCAACTTTACCACCAATGCTGCCAATGGCACCACCAATTACTGCACCACCTGCTGTTCCGATAGCGGCACCTTTTTGTGATTTATTTAAACCTGTACAGCTAACCATAATAATCAGAGCACAAAGGGGAAATACAATACTTGTCAACTTTTTCATAAAAAATATTAATAGGTGAATACCATGGAAATTTAGTTTGCCGTGGTACTTACAAAGTTGACAAATAGTTGAGTGAGAATTGTTACAGCATATCTACGCATTGTTACATAAATCACATATTACTCATTTCTATGAAAGCGGTTGAACCGAAAGAAGGTAGTGGGTAGAACGATGTAAGGTTGATGTGAGGACATATCAACTAGCTCTCTGCGGTTGGCAAAATTTTATCAAACGGCGGATCGCAAAAATCGCGGTTACGCAGCATGATTATAATTTACCATTTTTAATCTCATCCACCACTCCGGGATCGAGTAAGGTAGAGGTATCTCCCAAATTCTGTGTTTCCCCTTCTGCAATCTTGCGAAATATTCTTCGCATAATTTTTCCGCTCCTCGTTTTGGGAAGTCCGCTTACAAATTGAATTTTATCGGGCTTGGCAATGGCGCCGATAATACGGGTTACGGTTTGTAAAATATCTTTACGGATCATTTCGGCAGTGCCGTGGGTATCCTGTCCATGCGACCCCTGGTAAATTACATAAGCATAAATACCCTGCCCTTTTACATCATGCGGATACCCTACTACAGCACTTTCCACTACCCCCGCATGCATATTGATTGCATTCTCCACTTCGGCCGTACCAATGCGGTGGCCGCTTACATTCAGTACATCATCTACCCGCCCCGTAATTCGGTAAAAACCATTTTTATCACGCATGGTGGTACCTTTTTTGATACCAAAACAGACCAAAAACAGGGTTAAAAAGGGGGAAATGAAAATTGGGCTAAGTGTGTAAGAATCTAATGTATAAACGCTAAGATGCAGTATTGGTAAGTATTACAGAGGAATGTATAGGGCATAAAAAAACCAGTAAACTTAATGCTTACTGGCTTCTCTGCTCCCCAATCAGGACTTGAACCTGAGACCCTCTGATTAACAGTCAGATGCTCTAACCAACTGAGCTATTGAGGAATTTGCCGTTTGGGATTTCTCCTTAGCGGGCAGCAAAAATAGGGAAAAATGTATTTCAACAAAATTTACAGCAAAAAATACTTACCAATTTAAGAAACCAGCCTCTGGAATGCCTATAAATAGGCCATTTTCCCTTGTTTCAATAGGATAAGTAGTTAAAAAATATCCTTCGCCACTGGTATTTCTGCCGTTTTGAGTGTTGAATCGGTAGCGGTGAAGGGGACAAACCACATTCCCTATCGCATCTACAAAGCCATCAGCCAGCAATCCGCCTGAATGGGGGCATTTATGTGCGCAGGCAGTTACCTGGTCTTTAAATCGAACCAATGTGAGTTTTTTGCCCGCCACTTCCACCAAGGCCAGTTGATTTTCTTGCCATTCAATATTGTCAATACTACCTGCAAGCAAATGCCACTGGTATTTTTTCTCTGCCATCTATTGCTGGTTTCAGTTTGTTTTAATTATCTGAATATCATTCATTAAAATTGCTGCGTACGATAAGGATATCGGATCTGGTATTGGTTGCGAATTTTTTCGAGCATCATTCCGCGTAATGCTTCAATATTGTTTTTTTCCACAGCCGATACAAACACACAGTTCTTATCAGTGGCAAGATCCCATTTGTCTTTCAGGTCGTTCAGAATTTCTTCCTTAACACCTTCTTCTAACCACTCATCAAAGGTTCTTTCTTGATACAAATCCATTTTGTTGAATATGGTAAGCGTGGGCTTGTCAAAGGCTTTCAGCTCTTGCAATGTTTTATTCACCACACCCAATTGGTCTTCATACTGCGGATGCGAGATGTCTACTACATGCAATAAAATGTCTGCTTCGCGAACCTCATCCAACGTGCTTTTAAAACTCTCAATTAAATGATGCGGTAGCTTGCGAATAAATCCTACCGTATCGCTCAACAAAAATGGGGTGTTTTCAAAAACCACCTTTCTTGTAGTGGTATCAAGTGTTGCAAACAACTTATTTTCTACAAACACATCGTTCTTACTCAACAGTGTCATCAATGTACTCTTGCCCACATTGGTATATCCTACCAATGCTACACGTATCAATTCTCCCCGTTCTTTGCGTTGTGTAAATGCTTGTTTGTCTATTTCAGCCAGTCGCTTGCGCAACAAAGTGATCTTGTCTTTTACAATCCTACGGTCGGTTTCAATCTCGGTTTCACCTGGTCCGCGGGAACCAATACCACCACCCTGACGTTCTAAGTGGGTCCACATACCCTTTAAGCGTGGCAATAAATATTGGTACTGCGCCAATTCAACCTGCACTTTAGCCTGCGCCGTTCGAGCCCTGCTGGCAAAAATGTCCAGGATCAAATCGCTTCGGTCAATGGTTTTTACGCCTAATTCCTTTTCAATATTCAATAACTGAGAACCTGTAAGCTCGTCGTCAAAAATGACCAACGTAACATTTTTACCATTACAATAATCCTTGATCTCTTGCAGTTTACCCTTTCCCACAAAAGTCTTACTATCTGGATGTGGCAAACGTTGGGTGAACCTTTTAATAGCTGTAGCGCCTGCGGTTTCAGCCAAGAAAGCCAGTTCGTCTAAGTATTCAGTAACCTGTTCGCTGGTAGTTTCTTTGTAAATCAGTCCAACTAAAACGGCTGTTTCATCGCCTGTAAAGGCTTGTTTTTTCTCGATCAACGGGTATAATATTTGTGTAAAGGTAGTTCTAGCAGGGGGATAAAAGAATGCCCCCGTTATTTTTTAACGAGGGCAGTACAATTATTGGGTAATTACTTTATAATCCGCTTATGGTTAATCCAACAGAAAATCTACTCATAGTGGCTCCAGCACCGTCTTTCAAAACACCCAAAAGACCATAGCCTACATCAATAGTAGCAAGACCATAACCCACTCTTCCAGTGATTTGTAAGGAAGTAGGATTCATAAATCGTTTATTCACTTCTTTCTGAATATAGTTGGTACCATAGATGGAAATGTCGTTTTTTGTTTGCAGGTTCTTCGCCTTAGAATAAGACTTCAACAACGTACCAACTTTAATACCTATGGCTGCTTTCCAAGATTTAGAAGGATGCTCTGGATCAGAAAAATACCTCAATTCAATAGGCGCTTCCAAATACATAGTGGACACTTTAAATTTATTGAAATGATCGGTACTATCTACATTGGTAAAGGGTAGTCTATTGGAATTGGCTTTTAAATTCACATAAGTGTTTTCAAAAAACATATTGCTACTTCCAAAACCAACACCAATGCCAACGCTCAGGTGTGGATTTGTTTTGAAGGGCTTGTCCAACATAAAATACATGTTGAAATGCCTACTAAAACCTTTGGTATTTACACTATCGGGTCTACTAAACCAAGAATCGGAACCAAACTGGATCATAAAATGGTCGGCTGTGCGACTAGATAAGTCTATCTTTGTCCAGTCCTTTTTAGGCTTTTTGGTTGTAGGATTCAAGCTCTGGGCTTGCGAAAATAGGGCAAGGGTTATTCCTACAAACAGTAATAAATTCTTTTTCATGTAGTTGAATTAATGACGCGTCTCCGCATTAAGTGCGCAAAAATAATAGAAATGAATACAAGGACTGGTTAAAAATTAGTCAAATCAGTATCATTTGCCAATTTAAAAGGATATCTGGCCATAAATGGGCCGTATTTCTTTAATTTACAACCGAATTAATAGACAAAAGCAGGAATGAAGCAGGATTTTTTAAAAGGGAAACGGATTTTAATAGCAGAAGACGATTTTGTGAACCAGAAGTTGATCACTCATTCTATGCAATCAACCGGTGCAGAATTTACCATTGCTGGTAATGGTGCTGAAGCGATAGTGCATTTGTTGGGGGGGAAATACGACTTGATTTTGATGGATATCAATATGCCAGAAATGGACGGTTTTGAGGCCACAGAATATATCCGCAAAACCCTGAAAATGGATATACCCATTATTGCCATGACGGGATGGAGTAGTAAAGACGACAATAATAAGTTTGAACGCGTTGGCATGAATGGCACATTGCCTAAACCATTTGGACTAGACGCACTGTATAAAACTTTGGGCGATTTGTTAACGAAGCCTGCTGTGAGTGTTGCGGTAAAAATTGAGCAAACAAATATTTCAGCTCCACTTACATCAGCGCCCCCTGCGGGTCCCCCCATTGCCGCTCCAATAGCTGCCCCAATAGTCTCGCAAACAGTTGAAATCAAACAAGAAATGCCAACAGTAGACCTTACACTCTTAAATGAATTGTCTGAAAGCGACAATGAGTATAAAAAGACCATCATCAATATGTTTTTGGAAACCATGCCAGAAACCATTCAGCAAATTGAGAATGAGTTTGCCGCACAAAATTGGGATGCGTTTTCAAAAGCAGCACACTATGCTAAATCTTCTTTGTCTGTCATTAATGTAGAGTCAATGAGGTTATTGGTAGGCAAGATGGAGATGTATTCCAAAAAGCTAGAAAACCTAAATCAGCTTGGAGGGATGGTTCAAGAAATGAAAAGCCAATACCTAAAAGTGGTGGCCATTTTGGACGAAGAACTGCGCAAATAATTGGCGATTTATTTTACCGTTTTAAAATCTGAACTGCCATCCTACACTAACCGTATATTGGTTGCCTTTTGTATCGGGCAAATATTCCTGATTAAAATATGTCAGGTCAACACTCAATAAATTGTGTGCATTGATTTTTTTCTTGTAAACGCCTCCTAACTTATAACTGTCAAGTGGGGTACCATTCAACTGAATATTATTGTATCGATCGTCTGGGGAAATGCCATATCCTCCTACAACACCAAGATAGTCGTCCGCACTATTAAAGTAATAGCGTGCCGATAGATTGTAAGTAACAGATACTTTATCTACATAATCACTAGGTGTGATATAAGCCCTTGCAACAAAAAACCAACTGCCTAAATATTTACCCAGTGATCCAGTATAAATCCACGTGGGATCTCCACTAAATTTCAAATAACGCAATCCCAGTTCAGCCTCAAAACTCTTTGGTAGATTGGCATACAGCGAAAATCCTCCCCTTAGTTTTGGAAAGATGCCAGAATTATCGCCCACACCAATACTCACATAACTATAGAAAGTCTTGCTAATTTTTGGATAAGCATCCAACTCAAATTGCGTAGCGGATGATGCAAATCGATTGGCATAATTAAACCTTCCTATCACCGATCCAATGCCTGTTGTTCTGGAATAGTCAACACTCGCTAAATGCCATGGGTCGGAATATTGTTTGTCGAAATAAGTATAGTCGTAGGTAACCCCCACTTTATTTTTAGAAGCAGTTTCTTTTATAATGGCTTCCAGTGATCTTGCTTGCGTATTGCCATTATCGGCTTTCAACAATGCATTGGTAATGGTCATGGCTTTAGCATAATCTTTGAGTGCAGCAAGTGCTTTTGCTTTTCGCAGCAATAGTTCTTTCGATTGCGGATGCGATATTAAACCGGCATCGCAAACAAGAATGGTTTCCTTGTAATGGTTGTTCCAATATTGCAGATCGGCATAAGCAATGCTGGCGTCTTCATAATCTGGCTGGGCTGTAAGCACCGTTTCAAAACAGATTTTGGCGCTGTCGAATTGGTCGGTCCAGGTATAAAGTCTACCTAAGAAAATTCTAATATCGGCATAATTAGGGCTAATCACCAAAGCACGTTTTGCATAGGATTTAGCCAAGGGGTAATCTTTATGGTCGAATGCGGCAAAGCGAGCTGCTTGAAAGAGACCGTCGGAGGTAGTTGTGTCGGATTCGTTTTTAGAGGAAGGGTCTTGGGCATGAGCAAAATCGACCGAAAAAAAAGCAATGCTCCAAATCAAAAAATAGTTTGCCAATTTTTGCATGAGGTTCAATTTCCTTTTAAAGGTAAGTGGTCTAGATAGAAAATGGGGGGCTTCTACAAAATAGATAAGCATTTTCCTGCAGTGAAACGGCTTATCTTTACAGGAATCAATTATAGATAAAACAACGATTATTTTGAATTTTAATGAATTTGGTCTCGATGAAAAGTTAATGGAAGGGATTGATGCTATGGGATATACCACGGCAACTCCTGTTCAAGAACAAGTGATGCAACCCATTTTAGATGGGAAGGACTTGATAGTATCGGCACAGACCGGTACTGGTAAAACGGCGGCATTTTTATTGCCTTTGATGCATAAGCTAATTACAACACCGCACGACGCGCATGAAATCAATGCCATGGTAATAGTACCCACCAGAGAGTTGGCGGTACAGATTGCTACGGCCATGGAAGGGATTTCATATTTCACCTCGGTCAGTTGTATTGCGGTTTATGGTGGTGGAGATGGTAATTCTTTTGCTATTGAGAAGAAGGCTTTGAGTAATGGAGTGGATGTGGTGATTTGTACGCCCGGCAGGATGATTGCGCATTTGAATATGGGCTATGTGAAGTTGGATGGATTAAAATATTTGATCCTTGATGAGGCAGATAGAATGTTGGATATGGGTTTTCACGATGATATTATGAAGATGATTTCTTTCTTACCCAAGAAAAGACAGAACCTATTGTTTTCTGCCACCATGCCCATGAAGATGCGGGAGATGGCGCGGAAGATTTTGCACGATCCTTTGGAAGTAAATATTGCCATCAGCAAGCCACCTGAGAAGATTGTGCAGGAAGCGTTTGTAGTGTATGAAGCGCAAAAGATACCCTTGGTAAAATATGTGTTGAGCAAAAAAGATTTTCAGAGTGTGATTGTATTTTGTTCCAAGAAGCAGAATGTAAAACAGTTGAGCAATGAATTAAAGCGCGCAAGATTTTCAATAGAAGAGATCCATTCCGATTTAGAGCAAGTGCAGCGAGAGCAGGTGTTGCAGGACTTTAGGAATAAAAAATTGAAGATTTTGGTGGCCACGGATATTTTGAGTAGGGGGATAGATATTGAGGATATAGATCTGGTCATCAATTTTGATGTGCCCAATGATGGGGAGGACTATGTACACAGAATTGGAAGAACCGCCAGGGCATCGAATGAAGGAACGGCTTATACATTTATCAGTGAAAAAGAGCAGCAGAAATTTGCAAGGATAGAGGAGTTATTGGGAAAGCCAGTAACCAAGGCCGATGTGCCCGAGCAGTTTGGGGAGACGCCGGATTATCATCCAAAGGCGCATAAGTCGGGCGGAGGTTTTGGTGGCCGAGGAGGTAGAAATGGTGGAGGGGGAAATGCGGGAAGAGGGGGTAATGCAGGTGGTGGTAGAGGACATGACCGACCAGATAATAGGGGTGGAGATCATAGAAGAAGCAATATTGCAGGTGGTGAACAACCAAGGAGTAGCAGACCCATAGTACCGAGTAAGCCAAGGCCTGTGAGGGAGCAACCGAAAGAAGGCCAAACGGATGCAACAAGTCCATCTTAAAAGGGCAAAAATGAACTACTTGAAGAAACAATTCAAAACTCTGTTTGGAAAAATGGCTGAAATGGCTATTTTTGCCGCCCAAAGGAAACAACCCGTTTGTTTTCGGGCCTATAGCTCAGTTGGTTAGAGCACCTGACTCATAATCAGGGGGTCGTAGGATCATGCCCTACTGGGCCCACTTTGTAACACACACATAATCAATCACTTACGTTCTAAAAATGTAGGTGATTTTTTATTTGGGGGAAGAACACGCCAAGTTCACGCCAGGTTTTGAGTTTTTTCTACGTAAATTTATACTCCCACTCAATTCATTCCCTTCTCCAAAATGAAATTTTTCCGAT
>JANOYH010000353.1:0-11285 GCA_031428775.1 Bacteroidota bacterium | reverse complement strand
AAGTGTATAAGGTAGCTGGGGTTAAAGTAGTGGGAAACCGCTTTTTTGATGAAAACCTTTTAATCTCCATCGCCAATATCAATGTAGGCGATGACATTAAAATTCCCGGTAGCGATAACTTTGCAAAAGCTATTACCAAACTATGGTCACAAAATTATTTCAGCAATATTGAAATCTATTTAACCAAATTGGAAGGCAAGAACATTTATGTAGAAATTGAAGTAACAGAAAGGCCCAGACTTTCTAAGTTCTATTTTAAAAATGCCAACAAATCTGAAAGCGAAGACCTTTCTGGAAAAACAGGGTTGGTTCCTAACCGTGTGGTTACGGAGAACATGAAAATTACTGCGGTAGATGCTATCAAAAAATATTATGCAGAAAAAGGGTATCAAGACGCCAAAGTGCAGATTGAAGAAACCAAGGATGCAAGTATGGATGCCACCCTTTCGCTGAATTTTATTATTCTAAAGGGGATTAAAGTCCACATTAATAATATCAATATTGGAGGTAATACCATTTCGGTTGACAAACTGAAAAAACAACTAAAAGATACCCACGAACAATCTCGTTTAACTTTATTCCCTACATATGATTCAGGGGTGATAGTAGAAGCTCAACACTATTCGTTTAAAGAATACGTAAATGAAACAGGGTATTTGACTTTTAGTAGAACAAAGAAAGTATTAGACCCATATGTTCGTATTAAATTTTCATCTGCTAAATTCAATGAAAATAAGTTTGCTTCTGACCTTGACAATATCCTTGCTTACTATAACACCTTGGGTTTTAGAGACGCGATTATTCAGCAAGACACTATTTATCATAATAAACGAGGCGACCTAAATATTGACATCAAAATTCAAGAAGGACGTCGTTACTATTTTGGAAATATTACTTGGAGAGGAAATACCAAATTCAGTGATTCCATTCTAACATCCATCATGGGTATCCGTAAAGGAGATATCTATAATATGGAAATTCTTGATAAAAAATTAGGCAAGAACGCATCACCTGAAGGGGGCGATATCAGTGGTTTGTATCAAGATGATGGATACTTGTTTTTTAGAACAGATCCAATCGAGACTGCTGTTTACAATGATACTATCGACTTTGAAATACGTATCGTGGAAGGTCCGCAAGCCACCATCAAGAATATTCGTATAGCGGGTAATGATCGTACAAAAGAATATGTGATTAGAAGAGAATTGAGAACCATTCCAGGCGAGAAATTCAGTAGAACAGATTTGGTACGTTCCAATCGTGAGATTGCACAGTTGAATTATTTCAACCAAGAGAAAATCAATATTCAACCCATACCCAATCAAGAAGATGGTACGGTAGATATTAATTATACGGTAGAAGAAAAATCAAGTGATCAGCTTGAATTGAGTGCTGGTTGGGGTGGAACTATTGGTCTTACTGGAACATTAGGGGTATCATTCAACAACTTCTCCTTGCGTAATATCTGGAAAGCATCTGCATGGGATCCATTGCCAATGGGAGACGGACAAAAACTAAGTTTACGCTTTCAAAGTAATGGTAAAGCCTTCCGTTCTATCAACTTCTCTTTCACTGAACCTTGGTTTGGCGGTAAGAAAAGAAATGCATTGACCTTTAGTTTATACAATACCAAATATGGTCAAACGTATAACCCTCTTACTGGTGCTTACGATCCTAACTATGCTAACTTTAGTTCCATTACAACCACAGGTGTAACGGTGGCATTGGCAAAACAGTTGAAATGGCCAGATGATTATTTTTCTTTGACTACAGCGTTAAGTTTTACTAGATATAATTTACATAACTATGCTATCGATCCGGTTAATTTACCAGGATTCAACAATGGATATGCGCACAATATTAACTTGAAGTTAACCCTTCAACGATCTTCTGTGGATCAACCATTGTTCCCTAGAAGCGGGTCTAACTTTTTGGCAAGCGTACAGATAACACCACCTTATTCATTGATTAGCGACAAAATTGCCAATTCCGCCAACCCATATGAATTCATTGAATACCATAAATGGCGATTTAATGGAGAATGGTTTATTCCTTTGGGTAAACCAGGAGGTGCTGAACACAACAAGCAATTTGTGATAAGAACCTCTGTGAAATTGGGGTTCTTGGGTAAATACAATGAGAATTTACAAATCTCTCCTTTTGAACGCTTTCAGGTGGGAGATGCCGGTTTAAGTAATCAGTTTGCACTATTGGGTTATGACATCATAGCACATAGGGGATATCCAGTATACAGCACTTCTAACCCCAAAATCAATCCTGATCAACAAAGTACCAGAGAATACTTTACCATCTTCAATAAATACACAGTGGAATTAAGGTATCCATTGAGTTTGAATCCTAGTAGCACCATTTATGCACTGACGTTTTTTGAAGCCGCAAATGGATGGTATTCCATGAAATCGTACAATCCTTTCCAATTGAGAAGGTCGGTTGGTATTGGGATGCGCTTCTTTTTACCCATGTTTGGATTACTCGGATTTGATTATGGCATAGGATTGGATAGGTTTACACCAAACAGTGCTTTAAAAGATGCAGCAAGGTTTACCTTCATGCTGGGCTTTGAACCTGAATAAACCTTAAACCCCAAAATAATGAAAAAATTAGTACTCCCTTTTCTGATGTCCTTTTGCATGTTTACTGCGGTAAATGCCCAGCAACGTTATGCTGTAATAGATACCAAATATATACTTGACAAGATTCCAGAATACAAAGACTCCGACAAGAAATTATCCGATATCAGTAAACAATGGCAAAAAGAGATTGATGACAGACAAGCCGTTCTTGATAAAATGTACAAGAATTACGAAGCAGAACAGTTCATGTTAACAGACGAATTAAAGAAAAAACGCGAAGACGAACTTTTTATAAAAGAAAAAGAGATTAGAGAATTGCAGAAAAAACGGTTTGGATATGAAGGCGACCTATTTAAAGAACGCCAAAGATTAGTAAAACCCATCCAAGACAAAGTATACAATGCCATCCAAAAAATAGCTTTACAAAGAAGTTATGATTTTGTACTGGATAAAAGTGAAGGAATTACCGTTATATTTGCCGACCCAAAGCTGGATAAAAGCGATGACGTATTGAAAGAATTGGGCATAAAATTTTAAACAACTATCAATTATAAATTCACAAAAATGAAGAAAGTATTATTTGTGTGTGCGGCTGTTATCGGAAGCCTTTTGTTTACCAACCACACCAATGCTCAAATGAAAATCGGCACATTCGACGAAGAAAGCGTTTTGGGTCTGATGCCAGATATTGATAAAGTAACCGCTGCTTTACAGAGCTATGCAAAAGATTCTTTGCAGGTTGATTATGAATACAATGTAACAGAGTTCCAACGCAGGGATAGTATCTTCAAAAAAGATTCTGCTACCATGCCAGCAAGAGCTAGAGAACAAGCATTAAAAGAAATGAACCAATTGAAATACAAATTGGTGAATTGGCAACAATTTCAACAACAAGCGGTTCAACAAAAGCAAGAAGAATTGTTGGTTCCCTACAAGCAAAAAATCTATGCTTCTTTAGAGAAAATAATTCGTGAACAAAAGTACACGCATATTTTCCGTAGCGATGCTTTGTTGAAATCACCTATTGGCGACAACCTTTCTATTAAAGTTGCCCAAGAATTGAAATTGACTTTGCCTAAAGAAGTTCTTGACGAGTTAAAAGCACAAGGGACACCTGCTACTGCAACAGCTCCTGTTAAGAAATAATTTTTTTATAAATAACTATTTAGAACCCCGTCCTTGCGACGGGGTTCTTATTTTTGGGTATGCAAAAAAACCCAATAGGCGTTTTCGATAGTGGCTATGGTGGACTAACCGTTTTAAAAGAGATTGTTGCCGCACTACCTGAATACGACTATTTGTATTTAGGCGATAATGCGCGCGCTCCTTACGGTCCGCGTTCCTTTGAAACAGTGTACCAATATACCTGGGAATGTGTTCAATGGTTTTTCAACCATGGATGCGAATTGGTGATACTAGCCTGTAATACCGCTTCTGCAAAGGCATTGAGAACCATTCAGCAGAAAGACCTTCCAAGAATTGATTCGGAAAAAAGGGTATTAGGTGTCATTAGACCAAGCACTGAAATCATTGGTAATTATTCTAAGTCTGGTCATCTGGGTATTCTTGGAACAGTTGGCACAGTACTAAGTAATAGCTATCCAATTGAAATCAAGAAATTCTTTCCAGAGATGCAAGTATTTCAAGAAGCATGTCCCATGTGGGTACCGCTCATTGAGAATGATGCATATTCGGAACCTGGTGCGGATTATTTTGTGCAAAAGCATCTGGATCATTTGATGCTACAATCCCCCAAAATTGACACCCTATTATTGGCATGTACCCATTATCCTTTGTTAATGGACAAAATCAGGGCATTTACTCCAAATACTATTCAGATTATTTCACAAGGAGAAATTGTGGCCAATAGCTTGGTTCAATACTTGCAAAATCATCCGAATATGGCCCATTCCTTCAGCAAAAATGGAACCATTCGGTTCTGTACTACTGATTCTGCAGCCGATTTTGACCAACACGCAAGCAGGTTTTTTGGAAAACCAGTATTTTCACAACACGTTGATTTACAGTGATAATATGGACTTGTTAAAATTATGGGTCTCAGCATTTGGAAAGAAAATTTCCTACTGAAAACCGCTTGGAGAAAGGGTTCCAGTTATTTTTACAGGCTTTTTTTCAGATTCCTTTGCCTTTTCGTGTACAACCATTACCTTTGCCGTCCTTTCACAAGCAGCGGTATGGTGACTGCAGGCATGAAACGAAACAATATTACCGGGTTAGTAAAAAATCGATAAAATGAAACGTACATTCCAACCACACAAACGTCGTAGAAAAACCGTACACGGTTTTCGTAAACGTATGGAGTCTGCTAATGGCCGCAAAGTATTAAGCAGCCGTAGAGCGAAAGGCCGCAAGAAACTTTCTGTTTCTAGCGAGAAAGGATTAAAATAATACCACACGGTAGACCGTAAAAATATTTAGCCCCGACTTATATCGGGGCTTTTTTAGTTTTGTAGATATGATAGTAAAAGCATTTTCTTATTCTAAGGCTGAAAAGTTAAAAAGCCGAAAATTGCTGAACAAGCTTTTTAAGGAGGGGAAATCATTGAATGCCTTTCCACTTAAGTTAATTTATTTGTGGAATGAAACTTCAAAAGATTTATCTGAATCTAATAGTCAAGTTTCAACTATTGTAGTAGGTGTTGGGGTAAGTGCTAGAAACTTTAAAAAAGCGGTTGATAGAAATAGAATCAAAAGATTGTTGCGCGAATCATATCGGGTACAAAAACAATTATTGGTAGGCTTGAATGCTCATGAAAAACAGTGGCAAGTCTTTTTTATATATACAGGAAAAGAGCTTCCAGAAACATCTGTGATACAATCAAAGATGCAAATACTTATGACTAAATTGGTGGAACAATGTGGAAGAGCATTTTAATAGCGCCATTTATTATTTTAATCAGGGTCTATCAATGGATCATTTCGCCCGTTATGGGACCCAAGTGTCGATTTACACCTACCTGCTCACAGTACACAGCTGAAGCCTTTCAAAAACACGGATTGTTTAAGGGAGGGGCATTGTCTTTAAAGCGCATTAGTAAATGCAGACCAGGTGGTGGGCACGGATATGACCCTGTACCTTAACCCACTTTATTTATTGGATTCTGGTACAGTTGGTTTTGTCAGCGCCTCCAATTTGCCAATAGTTTCTCTGATTTCGCGAATGCTATAGAACCGATATACTTCAGGATCTACGCCATCTACTTTTTCAGCAGTTCGCATTTGATGATAAGGACCAACAATAGTAGCTTCTATATTATCAGAAATTTTGACCAACTGATTGGGGAGGATAAAAAAGTTTCTATTTGCAGCACTGATATTTTTTCCTGTTGTCAATTGTTGCAAAGAGTCTATTTTTAATTTCAAGTCATCTTGCGTCAATAAATTCTTTTGCAACTTAGGCGCAGTATAGTTTTGATAGCTTCCGATGATGGTATCTTTTTTTACATTCAAAATAAACAAACCCTTTTCTTTAAGTTCGATACTTGTTTTACCTGCAGGGGCATCAATTTGTAAACTAAGTGCTGCCTCACTAAAATCCATTGTTTTTTCTTCATGACCTGTTCCGTCAACTGCCTTGATGGTCTTAGTAGATTCATCAAATTCAGTGGATCCCTTACTCATTACAATCACTCGTTTGTGGTTTTTAGCACAAGAAGCAAATAATACAAGGGCAAACAGACTAACGATAATATATTTCATACAATAGGTTTAAAAAAATCCCGATCCTAAGTACTCGGGATCGGGATTGAAAATAAGCTATTTTTTAGGTAATTATTTCGATGCAGTAAAACGAGCAGCTACTTTATTCCAATCAACCACATTCCAGAAAGCTGCTAAATAATCAGCACGGCGGTTTTGATATTTAAGGTAATAGGCATGTTCCCAAACATCTGCACCTAAAATGGGCGATCCTTTTATTTCTGCCACATCCATTAATGGGTTGTCTTGATTAGGGGTAGAAGAAACTTCTAGTTTGCCTTCTTTAACAATCAACCAAGCCCAGCCACTTCCAAAACGTGTCATACCAGCTGCGGCAAATTTTTCTTTAAAAGCATCGAAGCTTCCAAAAGCAGCAATGATAGCATCTGCTAATTCTCCTGAAGGTGCTCCACCAGCATTTGGTGCTAGGCTTTCCCAAAAGAAAGTGTGGTTCCAGTGACCACCTCCGTTGTTTCTAACAGCCGGACTAATACTGCCAGCCACAGCTACTAATTCAGCCAAAGTTTTGCCTTCATTAGGAGTTCCAGCCACAGCTTTGTTCAAATTGTCAACATAAGCTTGATGGTGCTTACCATGGTGTATTTGCATGGTTAAGGTATCGATATGGGGTTCCAAGGCCTCATGTGCAAAGGGTAAGGGAGCAAGTGTAAATGACATATAAATATTTTTAGGTGAATAGAACAAATTTACTCCCTTATAATTGATTAAAGTATTAAGGAATATGAAATGTTTCTTAACTCGAAAGCAAAAAGGGTGTTATCACAAAATTATGTAAGACTTATCGTTTACTTCTGAAGAAACTTTGAATGATAAAGCTGCAATCAGCTTCCATTACGCCACCAACCAGTGTTGTTTTTGGATGAAATGGCGATGTTTCATGGGTAAAATGTCGGTATCCATTTTTTTGATCGTAAGCGCCAAAAACAATCCGCCCTATTTTACTCCAGTACAAAGCACCGGCACACATCAAACAAGGCTCTAGTGTTACGTACAAAGTAGCATCGGGGAGGTATTTGGCACCCATATAACTGAATGCAGAAGTAAGGGCTAGTATTTCTGCGTGTGCCGTTGCATCATTTAATAATTCTACTTGATTATGTCCTCTTGCAATGATTTTATCTTGCACTACAACAACTGCACCCACAGGAACTTCGTCTGCATCATAGGCTTTCTGTGCTTCGTTCATCGCCTGTTGCATATAGAATTCATCGCTTCGTTGTTCCATTTAATCTATAGCTGTTTGATGCGAATATTTCTGAACCAAACATCATTGCCATGATCTTGCAAAGCAAAATGACCTTTGAATATTTTTCCAAAATCAGGCTTTGTTTTAAACTTACTGCCTGCAATGAGGGCTTTCCAGTTTTCATCTCCATAGGTAGTGCTTACAACAGTAACACCATTTAAGACCAATTCCAATTTCCCTTTGTTACTAATAATTTCTGATTCGTTCCATTCGCCAACAGGTTTAACAACGCCTTCTTTGCCTTCTACTAAGTCGTACAAATTACCCGCACGGTGTTTGATGATTTTGCCATCATTATGACCATCATTGTCTAAGACCTGCATTTCAGGACCTGTCCACCAGCTCTCTTTATATTTTGCTGTATCTTCTTGAGCATAAAAGATGACACCACTATTCCCTTTAACAGAAATTTTCCATTCTAATTTCAAGTGAAAATTTTCATAGTCTTTATCGGTCACTAAATCACCTCCGCCTTTGTTTTTATTGGCTGCTTTATAAGATGCGTCTAGGTGTAAAATGCCTTCTTCTACTTTCCAAGCCTCTCCTGCAGATTTATTTCCATAAATATGCCAGCCCTTGGTGGTTTTGCCATCAAATAAATGAGTAAATCCTTTTTCTTTTTTTTGAATAGGATCATGGTTGTCTGTGCCCAAAAACATAGTCAAAGACAGGATACTAGTTATCAGTAGTGTGTACATATTGAAAATTTGCTAAGTATGAAAAGGTTTATTTGCGAAGTAAGAGTATATATTTAACCATTTGTTTTGCGTCGGCTTCCGTCATAGCAGGGTGCGGTGTCATAGGAACAGGACTCCATACGCCAGCACCACCTTTTATAATTTTATTGGCCAACAAACTTACATTTTCTTCTGTATTTTCATATTTGGCAGCAACATCTTTGTAAGCTGGACCTATGTTTTTTGTATCAATTTTATGACAAGTCAAGCAATCAGATTTTGCAATCAGCGTCAAACCTTTTTCGTAGTCTGGATTAGCACTAATATCGTCTGCAGGTGCTTCTGTTACAGCAGAACTTGCGGGTGTTTCTTTTTTGTCAGCGTTGTTACTGCTACAAGCAACAATCAAAGCCAATGCGGTCAAGGCAACTAAATACTTTTTCAATGTGTTAAGTTTTAATAATGAAGGACTAAAGTTATTAATGAATTCCTAAAATGCGTCGATTAAATTCTTCGTTGGAGCCAGTACTGGCAAAATCATCAAAAGCTTTTTCGGTTACTTTTATGATATGGTTTTTGATGTATACTGCACCCTCTGCTGCACCTACTTCAGGATGTTTGATGGCGCATTCCCATTCCATCACTGCCCAACCTTGATAATTGTATGCGGCTAGTTTGCTAAAGATTGATTTGAAATCAACTTGCCCATCTCCTAATGAACGGAAGCGGCCGGCACGATCAATCCAGTTTTGATAACCTCCATAAACACCCTGTTTTCCTGTTGGATTAAACTCTGCATCCTTTACATGAAACATCTTGATGCGTTCGTGGTAAAAATCGATATACGCTAGGTAATCCAGACTTTGCAACACAAAATGTGATGGGTCATACAAGAGGTTGGCCCTTTTGTGGTTGTTTACCTTTTCTAAAAACATTTCATAGCTCACCCCATCATGCAGGTCTTCGCCAGGATGAATTTCATAACAAAGGTCAACACCCTGTTCGTCGAATTTATTTAAGATGGGTAGCCAACGGTTAGCCAATTCTGTAAAGCCAGTTTCAACTAGTCCGGCCGGCCGTTGTGGCCAAGGATACACGGTATGCCATAATAGTGCTCCGCTAAAAGTTGCGTGTGCATCCAAACCCAGATTGCGTGAGGCTTTAGCCGCATATTCCAATTGTTTCACCGCCCAAGCCGTTCTAGCAGTTGGATTATTGCGCACTGCTTCAGGAGCAAATCCATCAAATAAGGCATCATAAGCTGGGTTCACCGCCACTAACTGACCTTGTAAGTGGGAAGATAATTCCGTGATTTCCATTCCAGCTGCTTGCACGATTCCTTTAATTTCATCAGCATAATCCTTGCTTTCTGCCGCTTTTTGCAAATCAATACAACGTGGATCCCAGGAAGGAATTTGAACACCCACAAATCCTAGGCTTTTGGCCCAGGCGCAAATAGAAGCTAATGAATGGAAGGGAGCAACATCGCCCATGAATTGGGCTAAAAAAATGGCAGGTCCTTTAATATTGGTCATGGTACACTGAGTTGTTCTTTAATGTGTTTAAGGATAAGGTTAGCCCTGTTTGCTTAGATTTTATATTCCGTCCACTTTAAATCAGACGCAGCAGATGCTACTACATTGTCAATAAAAGCCATTCCTCGAATGCCGTCTTCTACGGAAGGAAAATCTAGTTCTTCAGGAGTGGGTATAGTTCCATCAATTCTAGCAGATAAAGTCATGGCAAAATTGTGGTAGATATTGGCAAAAGCTTCTAGATATCCTTCAGGGTGCCCACCTGGCGTACGACAATTCTTTGTTGCATAACTGCTCAATCTATCGCCATAATTACCACCAGCACGCAAGATTTGTGTGGGTGCTTCTAGCCATTTCACCAATAAGGTATTGGGCTCATGTTGTGCCCATTCAATTCCACCTTTTTCACCATAAACCCTAATCTTCAATGCATTTTCTTCGCCGGCAGCTACTTGAGATGCCATTAAAACACCGTGTGCTCCATTATTGAATTTAAGCAAAACGCCTCCATCATCGTCAAGTAACCTTCCGGGAACCATAGCATTTAAGTCGGCACACAAATGAGTAATCTGAGCACCCGTAATATATTCACTCAAATGTGCTGCGTGTGTACCGATGTCTCCCATACAACCGCTCTTACCACTTTTTTTAGGATCGGTTCTCCATGCGGCTTGGGCATTGCCCTCTCTTTCTGAAAGTTTGCTCAGCCATCCTTGAGGGTATTCCACCCATACTTTTCTGATTTTTCCTAAGACCCCATCTGCCACCATAGCACGGGCTTGTTTAACCATGGGATAACCTGAATAGGTATGTGTTAAGCATAGGATGAGTCCTGTCTCTTCTACCTTCTTTTTCAATTGTAAGGCTTCGTCCAGTGTAAAAGCAATGGGCTTTTCTATAACCACATGAAAGCCATTGTCCAATGCCATCATGGCTGGCGCGAAGTGGGCAAAATTTGGGGTAACAATGGTTACAAAGTCAATTCTTTTATCAGCAGGTAGTGCCGCTTCCTTCTCAATCATTTCTTGAAAAGTTAGATAGGTTCTATCAGCCGGCAAAAACAACATTTTACCAGAATCAACGGCAATTTCAGGGTTAATACTTAGTGCGCCCGCGGCAACTTCTATCAGTCCATCCATATTGGCCGCATAACGATGTATGGCACCAATGAAAGCGTCTTTTCCGCCTCCAACCATGCCCATTCTTAATTTTCGATTCATATAGCTTTATTAAAAGGTAAGAAATGCAAACGGTTTATTTTATAAAGAAAAATCCTACCAAATTTAGTCATCCCATTGGTGAAAACGCAAAATTGGTTGAATCATTTCCAAGTACCCCTACTATTTTGTTTTAAAATGATACTATTTTGATGAAGACATCTTATTTTTTAAAAATAAAAATTACATTTAGCAACCTGAATATTTTTTAATAACTCTAACGACATGCAAACTACCCCACAGCGGAGCCAATTATTTGTTGCCAGTTGCCTGGC
>JANOYH010000352.1:0-8569 GCA_031428775.1 Bacteroidota bacterium | reverse complement strand
AAGACATTCAGGAAATTTTAGGCATTGATTTCCCCATCTTTCGTGCCATGCCCAATACAGCTATTGCCATACAAGAAAGCATGACTTGCATTTGTTCTGCCCATGCAAATGATCAACAGGTTTCTTTTGTTACAGATGCATTTAACCAATTAGGTAAATCTGTTTTTATTGAAGAAAAATTAATGGATGCGGCTACTGTATTAGGTGCTTGCGGAACCGCTTTTGCCATGCGATATATACGCGCCAATATTCAGGGAGGAATTGAAATTGGATTCAGTGCCAAAATAGCTTCCCTAATTGCAGCACAAACGGTTAAAGGAGCAGCAGAATTGCTTTTACAAAAACATACCCATCCAGAACAAGAAATTGATAAAGTAACTACTCCCAAAGGCTGCACCATAGCAGGACTGAATGAGATGGAACACCAAGGTTTCAGCTCTTCTTTGATTAAAGGAGTAGTTACTAGTTATAAAAAGATTCTAAGTGATATGTGATTTTAAGTCAAATGTCAAAAGTAAAAAGTCAAAAATTGCGATTTGTAATTTAAAATTCAACCGTTGAAATACTTTTTTTATGATTGCTACAAATGTGCTTTTAAAAAGGCAATTGCTTTTGCGTGTGCGTCTTCAGCTGCTTCTTTATTAAATGAGGGATTACTCGGATTGGCAAAACCATGTCCCGCTTCATATTTATGAGCAGTCAACTTTTTATTACTGGTTATCATGTCCTGTTCAAATTTGTTGACTACTTCTGGAGACGGACTTCTGTCTTTGTTTCCAAAAAAACCAATCACATCACAGTTCAATCCTTTTAATTTCTCAAGATTGTTTTCTGGTCGTCCATAATACATCACACAGCCTGCCGCTTGTTTACCTGCTAATAACGAGGTCTGCAAACTCCACATGCCTCCGAAACACCATCCAATGGTATAGATTTTCGATTTAGTGCCAGCGTGTTCAAGGGCTCCTTTGATGATGGTTTCTAGTCGTTCTGTCTTAGCAGCTTGCACCAATTTCATCGCACTATCCGGAGTAGCCGCTACTTTCCCATCGTACAAATCAATGGCCAACACATTTACCCCTTCCAATTCTTTTGAGAGCGTTTCAGCTTCTTTTTTGATATAGTCATTCAGTCCCCACCATTCTTGAATGACAAATACCCATTTATCCGACTTTTTCTTACTTAAAATCTCATATCCCTGGGCTTGAGTTCCATCAGCAGCTTTAAACTGAATGGTCTTGCCGGTTCCATCCTCTAAATGAAATGGAATGGGTTTTGGGTGCATCATGGCAAAATCTTGGGTATTGGCTTCTTCACGGAATTGCTCCCTTACGTCGGCATTATAGCAACTAATATAACAGTCCGGACTCAACATAACCGGTTCTGGTGCCTTGTGTCGGTAGCTTAAAAAACTGGCAGTTACAAAAGCGGCCAGGATTAAAAAAAGGAATTTTTTCATTATGGTGTTTTTTGATGGAAAGATTTACACTTCAAATTAACACTTCTCCTAAAAGGATTGTTGATTTTAGGGAGGTATTTTTTTTGGTCCGCTTTTTTCAGTTAGTTTTGTACGACCGCTGAGAATTTTAGTCAACATTATTTCCCAAGGTCATTTATTGGGTTCGCCAGGTTTTTACTGGCTTTTTCATAAAACATTAAATCTGGTGCTTTTATAGGCACCATAAAGAATAATAATCGCTATTATGGCTAAGTACATTTTTGTAACTGGTGGTGTTACCAGTAGTTTGGGTAAAGGAATTATTGCCGCTTCTTTGGCAAAGTTGTTGCAAGCACGTGGCTTGAAAGTGACCATTCAGAAGTTTGATCCCTATATTAATGTGGATCCAGGCACACTCAACCCCTATGAACATGGGGAATGTTATGTAACTGAAGACGGTGCTGAAACAGATTTGGATTTAGGTCACTACGAACGCTTTCTGAGTACCCCTACTTCACAAGCCAATAACGTAACAACCGGACGTATTTATCAAACCGTGATCAATAAAGAAAGAGCGGGTGATTTTTTAGGAAAGACCGTTCAAGTTGTTCCTCATATCACCGACGAAATTAAACGTCGTATGCTTTTATTGGGCGAAGGCGATACCTATGATATTGTGATTACTGAAATTGGTGGTACTATTGGCGATATTGAAAGCCTTCCATTTATTGAAGCAGTACGACAGTTGCAATGGGAATTGCCTGATGAAGATTTGATGGTTGTACACCTAACATTGATCCCTTACTTAAAAGCGGCTAAAGAACTTAAAACAAAGCCAACACAGCACAGTGTGAAAATGTTAAGCGAAACAGGCGTTCATCCAGATATCCTTGTTTGCCGTACAGAATATCCATTAAACAACGACATCAAACGCAAAATTGCCCTTTTCTGTAATGTAAAAACAGAAGCCGTTATTGAAGCAATGGACGCTCCCACCATTTATGAAGTGCCTTTGTTGATGTTGCGCCAAAAGCTCGACTTGATCTGTTTGAAAAAATTGAATATTACTCAATTTGGAGAACCCAACCTCGACAAATGGAAGAGTTTTCTGGACAAATTAAAATATCCAAAAAGCAAAGTAACCGTAGGCTTAATTGGGAAATACATTGAACTACAAGACGCTTATAAATCAATACTAGAAAGCTTTGTACACGCTGGTGCATTAAATGAAGTACAAGTTGAAGTAGTGAACGTACACAGTGAATATATTACCCAACAAAATGTATCGGAAAAATTAGCTGGATTGGATGGTTTATTGGTAGCTCCGGGCTTTGGGTTACGTGGTATAGACGGCAAAATTATTGCTGTTCAATATGCCCGCGAAAAAGGATTGCCTTTCTTTGGCATTTGCTTGGGTATGCAAATGGCTGTGATTGAGTTTGCAAGAAATATTCTTGGTATGAAAGACGCACATTCAACAGAAATGGACGCAAATTCCAACAATCAGGTCATTAATATGATGGAAGAACAAAAGAAGATTAAGATGATGGGTGGTACCATGCGCCTCGGATCATATCCATGTGAGATAGAGCCCAATAGTCTAGCACATCAAGTATATGGCACTACACACATTGCAGAACGACATAGACATCGTTACGAGTTTAATAGCGACTACCTTCAACAATTCCAAGAGGCAGGTATGGTAGCAAGTGGAACCAATCCAGAAACTGGTCTGGTGGAAATTATTGAGATCCCCTCACATCCATTCTTTATTGGTGTACAATACCACCCAGAATTGAAAAGCTCTGTTGAAAATCCGGCTCCTTTATTTGTTGGTTTTATAGCTGCAGCAAAAAAATATAATGAGCAAAACACGGGTGAAAAGAAAAAAGGTTCACTTGTATAAAGAGTAATAAGCATTCACTTTTTTGAATGATGAAATATGATTTATGAAAGGCTATAAATTTTTGTCGACTTTTTTTATTTTTTTTTCATGTGTGATGATTGCATTTGCTCAGCCAATGCAAGGCACCAAATGGAGTAAGCAAGGTAATGGGTTTTATTCAAGAGAATCTGGAGAAATATTTTATACTGATTTGAGTACGGGGAAAAAAATTCTCGTCATCTCTGAAAAATTATTGACCCCCTCAGGATCTGCGGAAGCCTTAAAAATCGATAACTTTTTTTTCTCTGCCGACGATTCCAAGCTGCTTGTATTTACCAATAGCAAAAAAGTATGGCGTTATAATACGCGTGGCGATTATTGGGTATTGGACCTAAAAAATAATAGCTTAAAAAAGTTAGGTAGAAATAAGCCAGAAGCTTCATTGATGTTTGCAAAGTTTTCGCCCGATAGTAAGAAAGTGGCTTATGTAAGTGAGTATAATATTTATTCGGAAAACCTTGCTACCGGTAAGATTGACGCACTTACTATAGGTGGAAACAGAAAAAGTATTAATGGCACATTCGACTGGGCATACGAGGAAGAATTTTTTTGTAGAGACGGATTTAGGTGGAGTCCGGATAGCAAACAAATTGCTTATTGGCAAATTGATGCCAAGTTCACCAATGAATATTTAATGGTCAACAATACAGACTCTTTATATCCGTATGCTGTACCGGTAGAATACCCTGTAGCAGGCACGGCCCCATCTCCTTTTAAAATAGGAGTTGTTAGTTTACTAAATCCAAAGACAAAATGGATGCAAATACCAACCGATGATGTTTTGCAATCCTATATTCCAAGAATGGAATGGGCCGCCAATAATGTAGAACTGATTGTACAACATTTAAATAGGTATCAAAACGAATCCGATATTTTATTATGCGATGTTAAAACGGGAAAACCTAATTCCATTTTTTATGAAGAAGATTCTGCATGGATAGACATCCTTCCTTTGTGGGATGAAAAATATAGTTATGGTGGATGGGACTGGATCAACAGCGGTACAGAATTTATTTGGGCCAGCGAGAATGATGGATGGAGACACTTGTATAGAATAAGTAGAGATGGTAAAATTCGTAAGCGAATAACCAATGGCAATTATGACGTCATGCAAATCAGTGCCATCGATGAAAAAAATGGCTATTTGTATTTTGAAGCATCGCCTGAAAATGCTACACAAAAATATTTGTATCGAACTAAACTTGATGGAACAGGCGCTGCTCAAAGGATAACACCATCAAATCAATCAGGAACAAATGGGTATGAAATTTCACCTAATGCAAGCTATGCCAAACATCAGTTCAGTAATTTTTATACGCCCAATACCAGTGAATGGGTGAAATTACCCGGCCATCAATCCACAGATGGCGAAAAAGTAAACAAAGCTGTTGCAGAAAACGACAAAACAAAATCATCTATAGAGTTTTTCAATCTTACTACTATTGATGGCGTTACCATGGATGCTTGGATGGTAAAGCCAACAAACTTTGACCAAAAAAAGAAGTATCCTGTTTTGTTTTTTGTGTATACCGAGCCGTGGGGACAAACCGTTAAAGACGAGTACGGCATTGCTAATAATTTTTTATATAGAGGTGATCTTTCTGCCGATGGGTATATTTACATTTCAGTAGATAATCGGGGAACTCCCGTGCCCAAAGGAAGGACTTGGAGGAAGTCTGTCTATAAAAAAATTGGACAAATAAATATTCGAGACCAAGCAATGGCTGCAAAGGAAGTGATGAAATGGCCTTTTGTAGACTCTAGTAGAATTGCCGTTTGGGGATGGAGCGGAGGGGGCTCTGCCACACAAAACTTACTGTTTCAATATCCAACTATTTATAAAACAGGGATAGCTGTTGCAGGTGTGGCCAATCAACTTACTTATGATAACCTATATCAAGAAAGGTATATGGGATTACCACAAGAAGATCGATCTGCATTTGTAAAAGGGAGCCCCATTACTCATGCAAAAAATTTAAAAGGAAATTTGTTATTGGTACATGGTACAGGCGACGATAATGTGCACTATGCCAATATGGAAATGTTGGTGAATGAATTAGTAAAGCACGGTAAACAATTTCAAATGATGAGCTATCCCAATAGATCACATAGTATATCTGAAGGTTTGGGCACTTTTAATCACCTCTCTCAACTTTATACAGATTTTCTCAAGAAGTATTGCCCTGGTGGTGCAAGAGAGCAAGTATCCATCAAATAGTATCCGCATCTGCATACTTTTTTTGCAAGGTCTTTATTTCAAAATTTTCTTGAAGTCTAGCGTGTTCATCGTAAGTACCTGATGGTAATAAAGTCTTAGCAATAACAGGCATCAACTCAATTAACATGAGTATGGCAACCAATAAATAATATCGAAATGCAACCGACCCATTGTTATCAATTAAATGATTCAATGCTTCTATGCGTGTGATAAACCCATCATTCAATAAGGTATCAAATGCTTGTTGTTCTTTGAGGATATTAGCATCAATGATATTTAAACTACTGTCTGTCGATTGTAACTTAGGTTCCAATGACAATTGCATTTCATGATAGTCTTCCTGCACTTTTAGATAAGCACTTTGTTTTGCTTTTGCAATATCCTTTAAGCCAATTTTTTTGCTTCCACCCGTTCCATCCGTTTCTGCTATAAAACTTTCTCTAGCTAATGTTAGGTCTTTGTCTTTTAAAATCAGTTGATCTTGTAAGATTTTTCTTTGTGCTAATAAGGGCAATTTCAAAGATGCATATACGCTGTCTTGCGATAACATTTTTGTGCGTTTGCGCTGTTCATTGTCGATCGAAATCTGTACTTTAATTTCTTTGTTGAATAGGTACAATAGAGCAGGTTGTGCCATAAATAGGCCAATGGTTAAAGCTAAGAGTACCCGAAAACTGATGGGAACCAATTTTCTTTTATTGGACCTGTTGATGCCCTTAATCAAAGCCCTGTCGATACTTAAAATGATTCCTCCCATGAAAATGCCCAGTAAAATGTAAGCAAAGGCATTAGAGACCACTGTACTAAAAAAATAACTCCAAGCCAAACTGGCAAAAAGCCAAGTTCCCAATACCGTCATGCCCGTGATGGCATACCTATTTCGGTCGATTAGGGTATCTTGTAATAATGCTGATTCAGCCGTTGACAACCACCAAAGAAATCTAGTGCCTCTATTAGGGGCATCGGTTTCCCCCATAGTATTACCTAAAGTATGATACTGCATTCAATGCGCTTTAAAGGTGAAGGTGGAAGTTGGGAACGCCCTTGGTTGAAGAGGTAGATTGTAAAGAAACGACGAATTTTCCATACAACCCCCCCAAATGCCTGTTTTAAAGCTATTTTAACGCTTGCAGAAAATCTCAAATCTCGATTCCCAATCTAAACTTCAAATACTACCTTTGCCGCTCAATAAAAATGGATATGAATACGGACAAGAATTCGATTATTGGTTTTGTGCTGCTTGGTTTATTGTTTTTCCTATACTTCTGGTTTACCAACAAACAGCAGAATGAATTGGTTCAAATAAAGAAAAGGCAAGAAGATTCACTAGCAATTGTTAATGCTAGTAGAGCAATCATCAAAGACACTGTTGCTGCCAAAATAGATAGTGTAAAAAGAGATTCAGCCTATCGCGTTACTGCAGCTGGCAACTTTACATCTGCTGCAACAGGGAAAGAATCATTTGTATCTGTTGAAAACGACGTGATGAAAATAAACTTTACCAACAAAGGCGGTAGGGTTTATAGCGTACAGTTAAAAAAGTACAAATCTTTTGACGGGCAACTGGTAACCCTCTCTGGCGCTAAAGACCAATTAAGTTATGCAGTGAATACTGGTGCAAATAAAGCTAGCGAAACAGGTGAATTATTTTTCATTCCATCAGCTATTGAAAAACAAGCCGATGGTACACAGCAGATCAAATTCACTATGCTTTCTGCATCAGGCGAAAGCATCACACACGCTTTCACTATCAAGCCAGGTGCTTATATGATTGATTGGAATCTTTCCTTAGCTGGAGCTGATAAATTATTGAGCCAAGGGCAATTGAATATGCGCTGGCATTCAGTTACACAACAACATGAAAGAACCAGCACTTATGAACGACAAATGTCTAATATCTGTTTTTCTGAAGGAAATGAATTTGATTATATTTCTTCTAAAACAGAATGGAAATTTGAAAAGCCCGTTCAATGGCTTAGTGTTGTTCAACAATTTTTCAATACTACATTGGTTTCAAAAGCTGGATTTAATGGAGGGTCTATTAACTGGGCGCGTAAAACAGATTCTTCTACAGAATTGGCTACAGTTGATGCGTCATTACAAATGAAATTGCCCATTGCTGCATCAGTAATGGTACCCTTGCAATTGTATTATGGTCCAAGCGACTTTAATATCCTGAAAAAGCAGGCTCCTGAAATGGATAAGATCGTTAACCTGGGTAGAGACATGTATTCTTTTGTTCGCCCTATTAACAAATACATTATCATGAATGTGTTTGACTTCTTTGCAGGATTTGTAGTGAATTATGGTTGGGTGGTTTTATTACTTACCTTATTTATTAGGTTAGTAACAGCACCATTAACGTATAGCAGTTATTTAAGTGGGGCCAAAATGAAAGTATTGCGCCCTGAACTGGATATTTTGAAAAAGAAATTTGGCGATGATCAGCAAGGTTTTGCCATGGAACAAATGAAACTATTCCGTGAAGCAGGTGTAAACCCTTTAGGGGGCTGTATTCCAGCATTATTGCAAATCCCCATATTCTTTGCCTTGTATAGCTTTTTTAATTCAAATATAGCTTTAAGAGGACAGGCGTTTTTATGGAGTAAGGATTTATCGTCTTACGATGTAATTGCACAACTACCCTTTAGTTTGCCCATGGGTTTTGGTAGTCATATTAGTTTGTTTACCATTACTGCGGTGATTACCAGCTTTATCATTTCTATCTATAATATGAGCATGACGCCAACGCAAGACAATCCTGCGTTGAAATACATGCCTTATATTTTCCCTTTCATGCTCTTGTTTATCTTCAATAGTTTGCCCTCTGCATTGACTTGGTATTATACTGTTTCAAATATTATCACCCTTGGTTTGCAGTTCGTCATACAGAACTATATCATTAACCACGATAAAATTTTGGCCAAAATTGAAGTGAAAAGAAAAACGCCAAAAACAAAAAGCAAAT
>JANOYH010000351.1:0-4788 GCA_031428775.1 Bacteroidota bacterium | reverse complement strand
GCTGCTCTCTCAAAAAATTGGCGGCTTTAGTAAAGGAGATGCCGATGTGTTGAGAAAAGCAATGGGTAAAAAGGATCGCAAGACCTTGGATAAAATGAAAGGCAAGTTTGTGGATGGTGCTAAAGTAAAAGGTCATGCTGCTGAAACATTAGAGAAAATATGGACCGACTGGGAAGCATTTGCTCAATATGCATTCAATAAATCTCACTCAACCTGTTATGCTTTTGTGGCATATCAAACAGCTTATTTGAAGGCACATTATCCGGGAGAATATATGTCGGCCGTACTAAATCATGCGGGAGGAATTGAAAAAATCACCTTCTTTATGGAAGAGTGTAAAAGAATGGGGATTAAAGTACTTGGGCCTGATATCAACGAATCATTAAAAGGTTTTGCCGTAAATAAAAAAGGCGAAATCAGGTTTGGAATGGGTGGTATAAAAGGTGTGGGAGAACTAGCTGTTGAAAACATTATTGCTGAAAGAGAAAAGAATGGATGGTATAAAGACGTCTTTGATTTTATAGCGCGAGTACTTCAAAAAAGTGTGAATAAAAAGTCATTGGAATGCTTGGCTTACTCAGGTGCATTTGACTGCTTTACCAGTTATCATCGCGCACAATATTTCAATGTGGTTGATGGCGAAAAACTGACAGGGTTAGAGAAAATTATCAATTTTGGTCAGGCCAAGCAAGTGCATGCCATTGGCAATACAAATACCCTATTTGGAAATTTATCTGCAGCTATGGAAGTGCCTGTTCCAAAAATTTCTGCTTGTGAATCTTGGACTTTAACTGAATTATTGGATTATGAAAAAGAAGTAACAGGGATGTTTATGAGTGGTCATCCATTAGACCATTTTAAGTTTGAATTAACCTATTACGGCATTACCAAAATCAACGACTTTAACGAAATTAAAGACACACTTCTTTCTCAATCTAACCCGGGAAAAATGCTTCGTGTTGCAGGGTTGGTCACTGATGTACAACACCGTGTCACTAAAACAGGTAAAAACTTTGGTTCTTTTTCCATAGAAGATTTTACGGGCAAAACAGAGTTTCTTTTATGGAGTGAAGACTATATCAAATTCCAGAATTATTTAGAAAAAGGAACCAATATTTTATGCAATGGTTTTTTCAGACCTAAGTATGGAAGGCCAAATGAATTTGATTTTAAGATCAATAGTATGTCGCTTTTAGAAATGGTAAAACAAACCCTTACTAGAAGCATAGAAATCAGCATGCATCCCGCAGCAGTTACAACGGAGATGGTGAATTTTGTGGACAAGAATATCAAACTGAACCCAGGCAAAACAACACTTAGATTTAACGTGTATGAACCAAAAGAAAATTTGAAGGTCAGTTTATATAGCTTGGATAGAAGTTTTTTGATGAACGAAGACATGGCAGGATATTTAATGAATAATCCAGAACTAGAGATTAATGTAAGTATAAGAGATTAATGTAAATATTGTAAATGCTTAACAACCAATTTCATTCCCACAATGAAAATTACCAAAAATAGAATTGTACAAGTCGATGCACTAAGAGGTATTGCCTTATTTGGAATACTATTGGCGCATATGGTTTTCTGGTATAATGCTGGCCCCTTACCAAATGACCTATACAAAAACCAAGACATTGCATCAAACATTATTGCTGGCCTAAACGAAATATTAATTGCAGGTAAGTTCTTTGCTTTTTTCTCTTTTTTATTCGGGCTTAGTTTTTTCCTTCAAATGCAAAGCATGGAAAAGACACAAATAAATTTTGTTTGGCGCTATGCATGGCGAATTATCATCTTAGGGATCATTGGTTTAATACATCATGCATTTTGGCAAGGCGACATTTTATCTATTTATGCGCCTTTAGGTATATTATTGATACCTATGAGAAAGCTTTCAAATAAAGCCATTTTAATAATTGGGATCTTGTTTGCAATCAATGTTCCTACAAGGATTATTGAAATTGTCAATATTTTATTACCCAAAGGTTTATCATTTAGTCAGCCCATGAATTGGGAAGCAATGTCCAAACCTTATTACCATATCATGTCTGAAGCAGGTTGGAAAGAATTGATTGCATATAATTGGCATGCCCTAAATACAAAGTTTCAATTTCAATATTCCAGTGGTAGAATATTCATCACCTTTGGTTTTTTCTTATTAGGTATGTATACAGGTAGAAAAGGATGGTTTAATAATACAGTAGAATTCAGTTTCACTTATAAGCGAATTTGCAAGACCGCTTCTTTCATTATGCTTGCTTGTTTTCTTACTGCCATTTCTATGTTTGCTGCTGATCATTTTTTAAAACTTGGCTGGCAACAAAATCCTTATATTGGATTTGTGTTTACCAGTTTTTATGATACATTTAATGCGGCATTAGTAATTGTTTATATATCAGGACTGACCATCTTAATGAATAAATCCAATTGGCAAAAAATGCTTTTCCCTTTTTCAACTGTAGGCAAAATGGCATTAAGTTGTTATATCACCCAAACCATTTTTGGATTAATGGTTTTTTATCATGTTGGATTTGGTTTGGTTGGTAAAACTCAGGCTTGGCAAAATTGGCTAATGGCGATCGCTTTTTTTGGCGTTCAATCACTTTTCTGCTATTATTTGCTAAAAAAGTATCACTATGGTCCTTTAGAATGGCTTTGGCGTTCTGCCACCTATTTTAAATGGCAGCCTTTTAGAAAGAACTAATGCTGCCCTGCTGTCATGTTTTAACTGCTGCAAAGTCATTAATCACATAGGTGGAAAAGTCAAATCAGCAGAAACACCCCTTTGGATTTATATTTGATACTTCTTATTCATTATCATAAACAATAAAACAATAAAAATGGCTTTAGAATTAACAGATGCAAACTTCCAGAGCACGGTGCTGGACAGCGATAAATTGACTTTAGTAGACTTTTGGGCAGAATGGTGCGGTCCATGTAGGGCTATAGGACCAGTTATAGAAGAATTAGCCAAAGAGTATGATGGAAAAATCAATGTAGGTAAAGTAAACGTAGATCACAATCCTAATTTGAGTGTGAACTATGGTATTACTTCTATCCCTGCAATCTTATTTATTAAAGGTGGTCAAATAGTAGATAAACAAATTGGTGCAGTTCCAAAAAGTGTTTTGGATAAAAAAATCCAAGCGCACTTATAATTTTTTGACTACAAAATAAATAAAGAGGCTCCCATCGGGGTCTCTTTTTGTTAGTACGGTTTCATGATTAATATTTTATTATCTTCCCACCTTATTCATTTAGCCAATTAATTGTTTATGGAACGCTTTCATGGAATATTGGGCATTTTATTGATACTGATGATTGCATTTTTGTTCTCTAATAACAAGAAACGAATCAACTATCGATTAGTCTTTAGTGGTATTTTATTACAAATAACGATTGCTGTGTTGGTTTTAAAAGTGCCGCCAGTTACTTGGTTTTTTCAGAAACTTGGTCATGGGATGGAAAAAATTGAGCAATTCGCCAGACAAGGTGTGTCTTTTGTTTATGGCGGAATTATGGTCTCTGCTCCTACAGGTGTACAAAATTTCGGACAAGGTGGATTTGTATTTGCATTTAGTGTAACGGCAACCATTATATTGGTTTGCGTATTGGTAGCCATCTTATATCATTTTGGCGTGATGCAAGTAATTGTGTCCATCATTGCCAAAGCCATGAATTTTATCATGCGCGTTAGTGGTGCAGAAGCTTTGAGTAATGTAGCTAGTGCATTTGTTGGGCAGGTTGAAGCACAAGTGATGATTCGTCCATATTTGAGCAGCATGACAAAGAGTGAATTATTGGCAAGTATGAGTGGAAGTCTTGCTTGTATTGCAGGTGGTATCTTAATTGTATATGCCAATATGGGTGCCAAGGCGGAATACTTACTCACAGCTAGTTTGATGGCTGCTCCCGGAGCCTTGGTTATTTCAAAAATTGTTTTTCCAGAAACGGAAGAATCTCAAACCATGGGTAAAGTGAAGTTGGAAGTGAAAAGTCCCTATAGCAATATCATTGATGCTATCTCTCATGGTGCTAGTGATGGAATGAAAATATCTATTAACGTTATTGCTATGTTAATTGGATTCATTGCATTGATTGCATTTATTAATTGGGGATTTGGTTTGATCTATCCAGGCTTGACGTTAGATATCATTTTTAGTAAAATATTCTATCCTATGACATGGGCCATGGGTGTTCCAAGTGTTGATATTGAAAATGCGGCTACTTTACTCGGACAAAAAATCACCATTAACGAATTTGTTGCTTTCAATAACTTAACCACAAAAGCTGTTCCCATTGTATCTGAAAAAGGTTTACTGATTGTAAGTATTGCCATTTGCGGCTTTGCCAATTTTAGTAGTGTAGGCATGCAGATTGGAGGCATTGGAGAATTAGCCCCTACAAGAAGGGCCGACCTTGCGAAACTGGGATTAAAAGCGTTATTATGCGGTACACTTGCATCCTATTTATCAGCAAGTATTGCGGGGATATTAATGAGTTAACAGTTGACAAAAATCATTTGACGCTGTTCAAATTGAATTAATTTTGCTAAAATTTCTCAAATATGTCACAACGAACTGGAATAGCCACACTGGTAGCAGTAGAAAAAGATGTTGATCTAAAGCGAATAGGTGAAAAGGTTTTGGACAAAACGCGTATTTCTTTTGAAGAGGGTGTTACATTGTTTGAGAAAGGTTCTCTTTCTTATTTAGGTGCTTTAGCCAACTGGGTAAGAGAGCAAAAGCATGGAAACAAAACCTATTTTAATAGAAACTTTCATAT
>JANOYH010000350.1:0-9311 GCA_031428775.1 Bacteroidota bacterium | reverse complement strand
ACATCTGTATAACCTTCCACAAGCAGGCATTCATCAGCCTTATCAATTGCCATTCGGGCAAAATAAGAACCATAAAGAATTTTGCTCTTGGAATAGATTTCGTTTTCTGGTGTATTGATGTATTTGGGCGCTCTATCAGCTTTGCCAATAACGCGTGCGCCAAAGCCAATAACCTTACCAGAATTGTTGTGAATGGGAAAGATAATTCTACCACGATAATTATCGCCTAATTCATTGTTATTTCTGATAGAAACCAAACCGGTTTTTGGAAGTAGTTCTGCGTTGAACTGATTGTCTAATAACGCAGTGGTTAATTTATCTCGTGAATCAGGATTGTATCCAATCTGAAATTTTTCTAAGATGGGTGACCTGAAACCGCGTTCTTGTAAATAGCTGCCTGCAATATTTTTTCCTTCTTCTGTTTCATTTAATTGCGTGCTGAAAAATTTCTGCGCAAAATGATTGATGGCATAAAGGCTGTCGGCTGTTTGATTCAGTAGTTTTTGTTCTGGACTGGCTTCTGTTTCTTCTATTTCAATATTGTATCTAGCCGCAAGCCAACGCAATGCTTCTACGTAGCTGTATTTCTCGTGTTCCATCAAGAAAGTGATGCTATTGCCACTTTTTCCGCAGCCAAAGCATTTATAGATTTCTTTGGCAGGGGATACGGTGAAGGAAGGCGATTTTTCGTTGTGAAAAGGGCAAAGGCCAAGATAATTGGTTCCCCTTTTTTTCAACTTCACAAATTCTCCCACAACGTCCATTACGTCGATTCGATTGGTAATCTGCTGAATGGTATTGGGTGAAATCATAGCTAGCGAAGATAATTGTTTCAATTACAGTGTATGAGGGAAATCTAAGTATAGAAACTTCTGTTAGTGGGTTAATCTAATTAATATGCCTGCTTTTGGTATGAAGTAAAGTTTTAATATTCGCACTTTTTTGCGGAAATTTGCACGTTTTTGCCAAAATTGTGCGGTGACTGTGGATATTTAGTTTAGGGAAGCATAACTAAAATTTGGATAGTAGGTACAATAAAATTAACATTGCTTTAATATTCTGTATAAATTTAAGGTTTAAGACAAAATGCGGGTTTATGCGTATTTATTTTACGAAGCAAGCAATGTTTTGAGCTTTTAGATTGTCCAGTTTATTAACAGCCCTAGGTTGTTTCATTACTAAGACTTAAGAACCAAAAAAACTGTTATGAGAAAAATCGCTTCTTTCGTGAAAGTAGTTGTCATGCTACTCTTCATTTTCTCGTTGCCCGCAATTGGGCAAAGCCAATCAGTATCCGGTACTGTTAAAGATGCGGATAAAAAAACACCCTTAGCTGGTGTTACCATTAAAGTAGTAGGTACCACTACCACTGCACAGACACGTGAAAATGGCACTTTTACTATCGCTGCAACAAAGGGTCAATCTTTGCAATTGAGTTATGTAGGTTATGAGTCAATGAAATATTCCATTGATGGGACTAACTTAGAAATTAGCTTAAAGAGTGCTATTACAGAATTGGATGAAGTGGTTGTTTCCATGGATATCAAAAAGAAATCAAGGGACCTTGGTTTTAGTACGCAAGTAGTAAAGGGAGATGACATTAAAGAGACACAAAGAGAAAGTTTCATCAATGGATTACAAGGAAGAATTGCGGGTGCTACCATTACATCTACTTCAGGTGTGCCTGGTGCTTCTTCCACCATTGTTTTGCGAGGTTTTAATTCTCTATCACTCAATAACCAACCTTTGTTTGTGATTGATGGAATTTTGAGAGATAATTCAACCCTTGATGCGTCGGCTACTATTCCTTCTGCAGGTTCAGGCGGACAGAGTAATACATCCAATGACTTTACCAATAGGGTGGCCGATATTAACCCTAATGATATTGAATCTGTTACAGTTTTAAAAGGACCAGAAGCAACTGTATTATACGGTAGTGCTGCCAGTAATGGAGCAATTGTAATTACTACAAAAAAGGCAAAACTGACCAATGGCAAAAGACTAAATATTAACTACGACAATAGTTTCAGAGTTCAGTCTTTACAAAATTTACCCTCTACCTTCAATGGGTACCAACAGGGAACCAATGGGGTAGTCAATAATAGTATTTTCAATGCATTTGGACCAGCAATAGCCCCCGGTACTCCTTTATACGATAATATTGGCAACTTCTTTCAAAATGCTTTTGGGCAAACACATAATTTAGGTATTGATTTTGGCACACAAAAATCCAGTTTTAGGGCAAGTACCTCTTATTATGAACAAACAGGTGTAGTGCCTGGTACAAGGTTACAAAGGATCAATTTTCGTTTGACCAATACCACTAAAATTGGAAAGAATATAGACATTACTCCTTCTATTGCTTATAGTAATAGTGATAATGATAAAGCATTAAAGGGAACAGGCGGTTATTTGTTGAATTTACTATTATGGCCTTCAACAGATGATGCTCAAAACTATTTGTTACCCAATGGACACAAACGATACCTCACTGTTACAAACAATGGTTCAGACAATGCAGCATTAGGAACAACTGCTGAAACAGACAATCCATTTTTTGCAGTTTATAGAAATCAAGCTAGAGACAAAACCAACAACTATGAGGCAAATTTAGCTATCAATGTTCGACCAACTACTTGGTTAACTTTGGCTGGTAGATTTGGGTTTAATGCGTATAATACAACTGGATATAAATTTTTAGATCCAGAATCTCAAGCACAATCTTCCATAGCAAATAAAGGAACATTAGATAATTATTGGTATAAAGTTGCAAACTACAACCATACTATTACAGCATCGGCTAAAAAAGATTTTGGCAAATTTAATACACGTTTAACCGTAGGTACCAGATGGAACCAATTCCAAGCTGAGAACTATGGAATTTCAGGAACATTTGATAGTACTAGAAGTTTCGATAGTAGTAGTACTGGTGTTAATACCCGTTCAAGATTGAGTAGAGCTGCATTGTATGGTACAGAGAATTGGAATTTGAAAAAATCTTACCAAGTAGCCGCTTTTGCAGAAGCTACGGTTAGTTATGCTAATGTGGTTTTCTTAACTGGATCTGTGGCATTTGAATCTTCTTCTATTTTGCCTGCTGCTAATAGAAACTATAATTATCCAGGAGGTAGTTTGAGTATTATCATGAGTGATATCTTTCCTTCAATGAAAGGAGGGGTCTTAAATTATTGGAAATTGAGGGGTTCCATGGCTTCAACAGCAAGGCTCCCAGATCCATATTCCAACCAATCTAATTTTGTTCCCACAGTTACACCAAATGCACTTCCTGCAGGATTAGTTCCATTGCAATATGCATTTACCAATGCCAATCCTAATTTAAGACCAGAAAAACAAAATACTTATGAAATAGGTACTGAATTAAGGTTGTTTAGAGATATTGTTTCCATTGATGCAGCTTATTATAATACTGTTGCTACGGATCAAATTGCTCAAGGTTTCCGCGCAAGTTATGGTTCTGGATTTGTATTGAATACAGCAAACAACTCCAGTGTACGAAACCAAGGAGTAGAAATTTCTTTAGGCGTTAAAGCCATTCGTAAAAAGGACTTTAGTTGGGATATACAATTTAACTTCAATCATATGTGGAATGAAGTGCTAGCCATTCCTGCTTCCATTGATATTTCAGGAGGAGACTATTATGATGCCTCTACTTGGTTGTTTAATAATGCAAGAGGTGGTTTAAGGCCAGGATTTTCAACTGGAACCATTACAAGCTTTGGATACAAACGTCAAGATTTATTTCCTACTGGTGCCAATGGAGTTACTGCAAATAATGGAGCCATTCTAATTTCTTCAACTTCAGGTTTGCCTTTGAATGATGCAACATGGAGGGTAAGAGGCGATAGGTCGATTTGGCTAACTTTAGGAACCATTAATAAGTTTAGATACAAAAATTGGAACCTAAGTTTTCTATGGGATTTAAGAGTAGGTGGAGACATTTTCAACGCCACCAATATGTATTTAACCCAATTGGGTAAATCCACTAAAACCATTGACAGATTAACGCCAAGAGTTATAACAGGTGTTATTCAAAATGGTTTGGAGAATACGGCTACTCCAACAACGAATTATGTTTTAGTAACGCCTTATTATCAATCGGCCTATTATAATTCTGTTTCTATGCCAGAAGAAGATTATATGGAAAAAGATATCAAAGCATTCAGGCTAAGAGACATTTCCATGAGTTATACATTTCCTGAAACGGTATTGGCAAACAGGCATAGAAACCTTGATTCACCAGGATTGATAGACAAAGCGCCTATTAAATCCTTTAGCCTATTTATCACCTGTAATGATTTACTCTTATTTACCAATTATTCAGGAGCTGATCCATCTGCAAATGGCGGTAATGCTTCTTTACGTGGGGTAGGAGCTGTAGGATTCGACTACGGGAATATTGCTGCGCCATTAAGTTTCAATATGGGTTTAAGAATGGGTTTTTAATTGAATAAAAAAAATAGTATGAAAAATAAATACTTTTTAACCACTTTTCTTGCAATGTCTATTATTGCATTGGTGGTTATTGCATTGCCTTCTTGTAACAAAAAATTGGACGAGGCTTATTTGAATCCTAACAATCCTGTAGAAGGAGCCATTGAAGCCATTTTGCCGAACACGATCAACCAGATGACCTCTACAGCAGCACCCCCAACTGGTGGTGGTGGTGGGTCTTATGGTGCTGCTGCAGAAGCTGTAAATATGGCTAGGTATATCCAATTCTGGAATGCGGTAGGTACCAATGATAACTATGATCAAATGGGTGGGGTTTATGCTACAGCTTCAGACAACACTGGTCTAGTCTGGGCAATGCATTATTATGGAATTGGACCGAATGCTAAATTCATTATCTCTAGAGGTATTGAACAGCAGAAATGGGATTATGTAGGTGTAGCCCATGCAATTTTTGCCTATAGCTGGTTAACATTAACTGAAGAATATGGTGAAGTGATCCTGAAACAGTCGTTTGATGGAAGTAGAAGCACGTTCGATTATGAAACACAAGCAGAAGTATATGATTCTGTTAGGATTATGTGTGATAATGCCATCACCTATTTAAATAGAACAGATGGTGCTGTTAGTCAAGCTAATCTTGTTAAAGGAGACGCTTTCTTTTTAGGTGGCGATGTGAACAAATGGAAAAAATTTGTGTATGCTATTAAGGCTAGATCATTTGCACATTTGAGCAACAAATCATTTTATGCCAGTAAAGGCTATGCTGATTCTGTGATAAAATATTGTGATTTGTCCATTCAAATAAATGCAGATAACGCCACTCAGAAATGGACTGGTGGTAACTTTAACGGTACCAATAACTTTTATGGTCCTTACAGACAAAATTTTGGTTCTGTTAGACAATCGGCATTTATATGTGACCTCTTAACCGGAGCATCAGTTAACTCACCTTTTACAGGAATTTTTGATCCACGTACGCCTTATTTAGTAAACGAAAACAACAATAAAACGTATAAAGGTGTTGTTCCAAATCTTGGAACTTATGGTTTGGGAGCCAATGACCAACCTAAGAATTTCTGGAGAGGTCCATATATTTTGACTACTTCTTCGGCCGATACAGGTCGCTATATCTTTAACAACCTTGCACCATTCCCTGTTATTACTGCAGCCGACATCCAATTTATGAAGGCCGAAGCTGCCTTCCGAAAAGGTGCTAAAGATCTTGCCCTTTCAGCATATTCAAATGGAATTAGTCTTTCATTTGATTTGTTAAGAACACAATATGAAACGCGGGTTCCTGATTCTGTAAAAATATCTGAGGCATCTAAAGCTTTATATATGAACAATGCAGCAGTAGTACCTAAAACCTCAGCAGCATTAACTCTTTCACAGATTATGTTGCAGAAATACATTGCTTTATATGGATACGGGTTTCATGAAACTTGGACGGATATGCGCAGATTCCATTACATAGACCTAGATCCTGCAACAGGTAAGCAAGTATATGCAGGGTTCTCATTACCTAGTACATTAACCATTTTTAATAATGGGAAGCCTGTGTATAGAGCAAGACCTAGGTATAATTCAGAGTATTTATATAATATCCCTTCTTTGCAAAAGATTGGCGCATTGGCTTCAGACTATCATACCAAAGAACATTGGTTCAGTCAACCTTAGTCTTAATTATTAAATATACTATCGATGAAAAAAATAATTAAAGTTAGTTTACCCCTTTTAATCTTGATCACCTTTTATGCATGTTCAAAAAAGGATGGCATTACCAATCAGTCTTATGATGCTTATGGTGTTGCTACTACACAAGGGCTTCTGAAAATAAACTTGGCATTCGCTTATACCATTGATTATGCAACTTTTCTAATAAAAATAAATGGAAAGGTTGTAAGTAATGCATTACAATCACGTACCCCATTTCCTGGTGGAGGATATAATACAAGAGGAAGTAATTTCGCATTATATTTGAACCTACCTCAAGGTACTAATACAGTAGCAGTGATAGTACCTAAAAGGGGCACTGAAACGGATTCTATTGTTTACTATACTGGCTCAGTGATTATTCCTGACAACGCCCCTTATACTTTGCATTTAACGGATACCTTGGGTAATCCAACAAATGGCAAGACCCAAACTTTATTAGTAAAGAATGTGATCAATAGTATGGATACAGGTTTTTGTAGATTCAAATTTGTAAACCTGTTACCTAATTTGCCTTCTGCCGATTTGTATTTAAATGGTGTTTTGATTAAATCTAATATACCTTATCTTACTGCTACTGATACCTTTAGCGTAAGGACAGGGGTGTGGGCGCCAGGCTATGTAGCAGGTGTAACAGCAACTTGGACAGTGCGACCAGCAGGTGCTTTGTCTACTTCGGTTGCAACAGCTACTTATGCAAGTTCAACAACATTACAAAGTCAGGCTGTTATGACCATCTTTAGTATGGGTTATGTGGGTGGGTTAACAACCAGGCTTCCATTCTTGTCCTTTACGCTTGACAAAAACCAATAAATTATTTATTCTTAAAAGGGCTAATCAATAATATATTATTCAAAGGAAGAGGTTTTAACTCTTCCTTTTTTTTATGAATTGATTTAACAAGTGCTTTTGTACTTTTATTCTATCTAAAAGATTGACCAAAACTTATCTGTATGTGCAAATGGAAGATGCTATTATTATTCAAACTGATTTTAATCTGCCATTCCGCATTTGCTCAGCAACTGGACGCTACCTTGTCCATTTATCAAAATCAATTTCAACAAGAAAAACTACACCTACATTTCGATAAAACAGTTTATAATAAAGGTGAGACCATTTGGTTCAAGGCCTATTTGATAGCAGGGGATAGTTTGTCTGATTATAGTCGCAATTTTTATCTTGACTGGTATGATCAATCAGGTCTTCTCATCAAACATACCATCCATCCCATTTTTGAATCCTCAGCCCGCGGCGCATTTGAAGTGCCTACTAATTATGCGGGTGAAGTGCTACATTTAAAAGCCTATACCCGGTGGATGTTGAATTTTGAAGCCGACTTTTTATACAATAAAGAAATTCAAATAGCTATAACAGATAAATCGATTAAACAAAAAACAAATACGCCAACAGCCAGCATTCATTTCTTTCCTGAAGGCGGTGATTTGGTTAACGGGATAGAATCAAGAGTCGCATTTTTAGCAGCTGATCAAACAGGCAAACCAGTAGCCATACGAGGCGCATTGTTTGATGCGGCCAACCAATTTTTAGACTCATTCATGTCAATTCATGACGGTATGGGTAGCTTTCAATTAAATCCATCTTTGAATGAAAACTATACTTGTAACTGGATAGATGAATTTGGAATTAGCCATACAAGCCCCTTGCCTAAAATAAAAAAAAGTGGAGTAGGATTGTCGGCACAACTCATAGGCGGTCGTGCTAAATTCGGCATTAAAAGAATGCAAGACGCTTCAGATAATTTAAAGAACATTCAGGTAATTGCTACCATGAATCAACAATTGTTGTATAAAGCAACGATCAATTTAACGAATAAGCGAGCTGTTTTAGGAGACATACCAACAGAGGATTTTAAAACAGGGATCTTGCAAATCACTTTGTTTGATCAAAACTGGATTCCAATGGCGGAAAGGATTTTATTCATCAATAACCAACGCCACCAATTTTTTCCTGAAATACATTCACTGACAACAAGGGTAGGAAAAAGGGGTAAAAATTTGCTTGAGATTTTTGTGCCAGACACTTTATTGTCAAATCTTTCCGTGTCTATTACCGATGCCAGTCTTTACCATGATAGTAGCACCAACATCTTTACCGACTTATTAATTTCAGGCGAATTAAAAGGGTTAGTTCATAAGCCCGATTATTATTTTTCCAGCAAAGAAGCATCTGCCGATGCCCATTTGGATTTGGTGATGCTCACTCATGGTTGGAGAAGATACCAATGGGAAGACATTGCAAAAGGTAAAATGCCGGAGTTGAAATATCCGATGGACAGTGACTATGTTCAGATCAAAGGAAAAATAATTGCGGGCAATGACGCGGCATTAAAAACTGGTCAATCATTGTCGTTGGTGATGCAATCAAAAGACAGCAGCAAACAATATTTTGTTTTACCACTAAAAGAAGATGGAAGTTTTAATCAAAGGGGCATCATTTTTTTTGATACAGCAAAAGTGTTTTATCAATTGAATGGCATCAAAAATATGCGCAATAATGTAACGGCTAATTTTCAATATGGTTTACCCCTTTTCCCTTTTCCAGAAAAAGTAAACCTACCTACTAAAACGCTGGCCGATAGTGCACAATTAAGTCAAGAAAATTTCTTTTATAATAAAATAACCAAGACTAAAAAAGATTTCGATACCGTAGTCATTTTAAAAGCTGTGGTAGTTCAAACCAAAGCAAAATCACCTACAGAGTTAATGGATGAACAATACACATCTGGACTTTTTACCAATAAAAACGGCTATGCATTTGATGTAATGACAGATGAGCGTTTCAAGAGTCAACTAGACATTTTTCATTATTTGCAAAATATGGTTCCTGGATTGTCTATGTCGCTTCCAATGCTTGGTCAGAATGGGGCAGAAGACGCGAATAGTAATAACACACCAGGTCTTACTTGGCGTGATGGTACACCTGATATCTTTTTAAACGAAATGCCCTCTAATGCAGATGCTATCCAATCTTTGCAAATGAGTGATGTAGCGTATATAAAAGTATTTAGGCCTCCATTTATGGCTTCTGCAGGATCTGGAGCATCTGGTGCCATTGCCATCTATACTAAGAAAGGATTTGATATGAATACAGATAGAGTGAAAGGG
>JANOYH010000349.1:0-22360 GCA_031428775.1 Bacteroidota bacterium | reverse complement strand
ATTAGTAGCAGCTTCGGATTTGGACATCACTTGGATGGTGCACAAACTAAGAGGTGAGTACTATGTTAAAGAGTCTGTATTCAGTTTGATGCGTAAAGATCCGGAACAGTCTGGACTAGTTACTTTCACCGATGCACAGTTGATTACCATTTTTGGATTTATTGGCATTTTTGTGATACTGCTTTTTGTGAATTTTCTAAAAACAGCCATGTTTTTTAATGTGCTGTTTAGTGTGGCATTTTTCTTTACCATTTTGTTTAAACTATACCTTTCATTAAAGGGCTCTATGGCCGAAATGAATGAAATGGTGAACAAGGCAGAAGTAAAAGCGTTGCCAGAAAATACACTTCCCGTATATACCATTTTATTACCGGTATATAAGGAGGATAAGCTGATTCGTAAATTGATTTGGAACCTAAGAAGTCTGGACTATCCAAGGGGGAAATTGGATGTAAAGTTATTGATTGAGGAAGACGACGACAAGACATTGAATGCGGTTAGAGACTTGGATTTTCCAGCCAACTTTGAAACCATTGTAGTACCCTTTCACATGCCCAAAACGAAGCCCAAAGCTTGTAACTATGGATTGTTTTTTTGTAAGGGAGAATACTTAGCCATCTATGATGCGGAAGACGTACCCGATTCAGATCAGTTAAAAAAATGTGTGGTTTTATTTAGAAAACTGCCCGACGAGTTTGTGGTATTACAAGGTGCGTTGAACTATTTTAACAAGAATGAAAACATGTTAACGCGCATGTTTACGTTGGAGTATACGTATTGGTTTGATTATATGTTGCCCGGTTTGATGTCTTTGGATATTCCTATTCCATTAGGAGGTACGAGTAACCATTTTAAGTTTGATAAATTAATGGAATTGGGCGGATGGGATCCTTTTAATGTAACGGAAGACGCTGATTTGGGTGTGCGCGTGTTTGAAAAAGGATTTAAAGTGGGCGTAGTAAATAGTACCACATTAGAAGAGGCAAACAATGAGCCGTTTAATTGGATTAGACAGCGTTCTAGGTGGATTAAAGGGTACATGCAAACTACTTTGGTGCATATGCGTAATCCAGCTCGACTCATTAGAAGAATTGGATGGAGAGGTTTTCTTGGATTCAATTTCTTTATTGCGGGTACCAGCATTACTTTTTTATTGTATCCGATATTGTTGAGTTTTTTGTTGGCTTATGCCATTGTGAAACTAACATTTGTAACCTTGTTATTCCCTGATTGGGTATTATATATTGCCACTTTTAACCTGGTTGCAGGAAATACTTTGATGATTTATGTGAATATGCTGAGTGTGTTTAAAAGGAAGTATTATGAACTGATTTTGTTTGGTGCGTTGAATCCTTTGTATTGGATTATGCATAGTATTGCGGCTTACAAAGGGTTGTGGCAATTGATTTATAAACCATTTTATTGGGAGAAAACCAATCATGGATTAACAAAAGTGAGTAATTCAACAATTGCTGCAAATGCAGCAGCTGAAGATTAAACAACATGTCTAAGAATATTACTAAAATATTAACGGTAATTCTCATCTTCTTATATATCACTGTAGCGTGGTTATTGAAGCGGCAGGGTTTTGAGCACTCCTCCAATTTATTCTATTCAGAAAAGTTGATGTTGCTATTTAATGCGAATGAAAATACTATTCTTACACTTGGCTTTACCTTTCCGAGTTTAGTTTTTTTATCAGCATTATTTTTTGTTCCATTAGGATATTTATTTGCACCAGTTGCAGCGAGTATTGTAATAGTGGCTTTGTTGTTTTATTTGGTGATGGAAGAATTTAAGATTACTGAATTCTCATATAAACTATATGCGCCACTCTTATTTCTTTTATTTGCTTTTCATCCAATGATTCTGTTTGCGGCAGTATCTGGTAGAAGGGTAGCGATTACTTCATTTTTTGCCTTTTTAATTTTTCGGTCCTTTTTTAGGTATTACAAACAGCCCGTAACATATCACTTAAGTTTAGCCAGCCTTTTTATAACCTGTTTTATTTTTACCAACTATGAATTCATTTGGGTGGTATTAGCCTTCTTTCCATTTATATTTCTAATTTCTTTGGAAGGAATTAAAATTTCTAAAGAGGACCCTTCTTTATTTAGATATTATGATGCATTGAATAACCGTTCTCAAAGAAGGAAATTGGCCAATAGAACCGCTTCTATTTATTTGGTGTTGTTTTTATTACCCATGATTGCAGTTTTGTTGTTTCGAGGGTTGAATGCACAATATGCAGGATCGCCCACTTATTTCCTAGACAGTCAGTATGCCAACTGGCGTATTGCGGGAAATAGAATTATAAGTAATGCCATTATTGATCCTTCTAAAACAAACTTCTTATTCCAATCGCAAATTGCTATTCAAGGGTTTCTCTTATTTGTAACGCCTATTTATGTAGCAGCACTCATTTTGTTTAGGGGTAAATTGTATGAGTTGTTCACTATCTTGGCAATGTTGTTTTATTTTTCGATGTTGTTATTAGACTTCAAGTATAGCTTGACTATTGCTTATTTTGCGCTGTTTATTCCCATAGGATTGGTATCTATCTGTTATTATGGTAATTCTAAATACAGTTTAAAGAAAGCCTCATGGATTTTTGGGGTTTCAATCATACTTACCATTGGAATGGGCTTCTATTATTTTGAACATTCAAGTAATGATGAAGAGTTTCAGTTTGAAGAAGAAATGATAGGGGTATTTGACAATTGGGAGGGAGCAAGGAAATTGAGCGAATCACAAATAGTAGCTGAATATATTAAAACCATCGTTTCAGATAAAAGAAAAATGTTAGTAGATGATGCAGCTGCTTATGGTATTGTAGTGCATCTTGGAAGTCTTAATGGGTTAGTAATGCCCCATCAAAAGTCGTTTGTAACCATTGTGGAAAATCCAACCATTGCTGTTAAATACTTACTGATTGCCAAGCGTGAAAATCTAACCCATAATCTGACGGTTTTGAATGCCTATAACCTTCAACAGATGATTGCTACGAAGGATTATAAAATTCTATTGATGTTTCAAACGGCTAACTGGGCTATTTACCAGATTGACCAATAAGGCCAATTAATTTCTAATCGGTCTACCCGTTTTTAATACAGCTTGAATTCTTTCCAGACTTTTTTTCTCACCACATAGGCTTAAAAAGGCTTCTCGTTCAAGGTCTAATAAGTATTGCTCAGACACCAAACTTTGTTCGCTCAAATCGCCGCCACAAAGTACATAAGCAAGTTTGCGCGCAACTAGTGCGTCATGGTCTGTAGCATAACCTCCGCGCCACATGCCGTTGATGCCGGCAAGCATGGCGCCAAGGCCAGCACGCCCCATTACTTTCACGTCTTTCCTAGGTGTGGGAATGGAATAGCCTTGATCATATATTTCAATCACTGATTTTTTGGCTTCAGCAATTCTTCTGCCAATATTCATCACAACTTCGTCTTGTCCTTTTCTAAGGATGCCCATATCAAAAGCTTCTTGTGCTGAGGTGGCTACTTTAGCAGTTGCTATGGCGAAGAATCTGTTTTTTAGGGTAACGGTTTCGGGTTCGTCTTCGTGTAAATCATCGCCTGCTCTTAGTGCAAATTCTTTGGTACCTCCGCCTCCAGGAATTAGGCCTACACCCAATTCAACTAAGCCAATATAAGTTTCTGCAGCAGCACAGACTTTGTCGGCGTGCAAATTCATCTCACAACCACCTCCTAGGGTAAGACCGTGTGGTGCCGTAACTACAGGAATATTAGAATAGCGTAAACGCATCATACTATTCTGGAACATACGAATGGCCATATCTAACTCGTCGTATTCTTGTTCTATTGCAAGCATGAAAATCATTCCCACATTTGCACCGGCACTAAAATTAGGCCCTTGATTGGCGATCACTAATCCTTTGAATTTTTCTTCTGCTATTCCGATGGCTTTGTTTAAACCTTCAAGGACCTCGCCACCAATACTATTCATTTTGGTGCTCCATTCAAATCCTGCAACGCCATCACCTAAGTCGTACATATTACAAGCGCTATTTTTCCAGATGGTTTTATCAGCGTGATTGGATAAAATCAGGAAGGCTTCACCACCGGGTAAGGGTAGATAGTTCTTGCTGGGAATATCATAATATAGTTGCTTACCATTTTCAACTTTAAAAAAACTAGGGGCACCACTAGCCAACATTTCATCCACCCAAGAAGCAACGGCATAACCCGCTGTTTTCATGGCTGCAACCGTTTTTGCAACACCTAAAATATCCCATGTTTCAAAAGCCCCAATTTCCCAACCAAAGCCGGCTTTCATAGCGTCGTCTACCCGATAGGTTTCGTCGCTGATTTCTGGAATGCGGTGAGAGATATAGGAGAAAAGTCCGAAATGAAAAGCGCGATAAAAATCGGCCGCTTTATCCGTTCCGCTACTCAACATTTTAATCCTTTGTTTCAGGTCTTCAATGGGTTTTGCTGCGTCTAGACTGGCGAATTTTGGTTTGGTTCGCGCAGCATATTCCATGGTTTTGAGGTTCAGTGTTAAGATCTCTTTACCCGCATCAGACTTTGTTTTTTTAAAGAAACCTTGGCCAGTTTTATCGCCCAACCAGTTGTTGGCAACTACCGTATCAAGCCATGCAGGAATTTGGAAAATGGCAATAGATTCATCCGCCAAACAATTATCGGCAACGCCTTTGGCAACTTTAACTAAAGTATCAATACCCACTACGTCACCAGTGCGAAAAGTGGCTGATTTTGGTCTGCCAATAATGGGGCCAGTAAGTGCGTCAATTTCATCGATTCCTAGATCCATTTTATCCATGATATGAAAGATGCTCATCATGCTAAAAACGCCAATTCTGTTGGCAATAAAAGCGGGTGTGTCTTTGCACAAAACGGTTGTTTTGCCAAGGTATAAATCGCCATAGTGCATTAAGAAATCAACAACGGAAGGGTCAGTATCTATTGTTGGAATAATTTCCAACAAACGTAGGTAGCGCGGGGGATTGAAGAAGTGTGTACCACAAAAATGTTTTTTAAAATCTGCTGATCTTCCTTCAGCCATTAAGTGGATTGGTATGCCTGATGTGTTAGAGCTGATGATTGTACCTGGCTTACGAAATTGTTCAACCTGTGTATAGATCAGTTGTTTGATATCGAGGCGTTCCACAACTACTTCAATGATCCAATCGGCCGATGCAATTTCTTTCATATTATCCGTGAAATTACCCGTGGTTATTTTCTTTACAACCTCTTTGGTAAAAACAGGAGAGGGGTTGCTTTTTATGGCCGATGTAAGTGCATCGTTGACCAACTTATTACGTTCAAGAATTTTGGTGCTTTCTTCTGCTCCTTTTGGTATCATGTCTAGTAATAGAACTTGTAAACCGATACCTGCAAAATGACAAGCAATGCGTGAACCCATCACGCCACTACCCAATACCGCAACCTTTTTAATTGAACGTTTCATAATAGCATTTTAATTGGTCTGGTAAAATTAGTTAGTTATGCAACTAATTACTCGAAGATAGGGGAAAATATTTTACATAAAAAAACCTCAGCAAGTCTTATTTGCGGAGGTTTTTAGCAATTTACTACTCACTATAAATCAAAGTGATTGCTAGTTTTCGGAAGTTGCGGCACCTTTGTAAGCCACATAAAGGCACACAAGGTAAATGGCTAATAGTACATAGACTAACATAATCGGGGGGATTTTGTCCTTACAAGTTAATATTATAATATATAGAATTCTTTTTTCTAACGTTATTTTTTTTAAGTAATTAATGTTTTAACATTTAGTTTGAATAAGTTGTTTATAACCTGCATGATTTTACACAATAAGCTTAAACATTATTCGTTTTCCTGCAATTTTCAGGATTTTTCTTTCCATTTTTCCTGCATCCCTTATTTTAACCACAGCTTTATCAAAAATTGCCTTTTAACATTAAGCTTGTTTAATTGCGTTGCTTTCAATTATTTTTGTTTGCATGGAAATCTCGAATGAACTGGTAGAAAATTTGGCTAACCTTTCAAAATTGAGTTTTAACGATTCCGAAAAGGGGGAGATTAGAAACGATTTGCAAAAAATGGTTGGTTTTATAGGTGAATTGTCTTCTGTTGACACAACTGGAGTAGAGCCCTTGTTGCATATGGGAGACGCCATCAATGTATTGCGCGCAGATCTGGTGCAAGGATCTATTTCAAGGCAAGAAGCCTTACTGAACGCACCACTGGCTAACGAAACCTTTTTTAAAGTACCTACTGTGATTAAAAAATAACCCATACTATGAGCGATTCAATTATCAAACTGGAAGGAATTGAGAAGAGTTACTACATGGGTAACCAGGCAATTCCTGTTTTGAAAGGTATTACACTAGACATTATTAAAAATGAATACGTGGCATTGATGGGACCTTCAGGAAGTGGTAAGAGTACTTTGATGAATATTTTGGGTTGTTTAGATTCGCCCACAGGAGGTCGTTATATCTTGAATAATAAGGACGTTAGTAAGATGGAAGACGACGACTTAGCCGGTGTGCGCAATATGGAAATTGGGTTCGTATTTCAACAGTTTAATTTGTTGCCTCGACTAACCGCGGTAGAAAACGTAGCGCTTCCGTTGATTTATGCGGGGGTGAATAAAAAAGAAAGAACGGAACGTGCTATGGAAGCTTTGAGAAAAGTGGATCTGGCCGATAGGAGTCATCATAAAAGTAATGAATTGTCGGGCGGTCAAATTCAGCGTGTGGCCATTGCCCGTGCGTTGGTGAACAACCCTTCTATTCTTTTGGCCGATGAGCCAACGGGTAACCTCGATTCAAAAACTTCTGTAGAGGTTATGCGCATTTTTGGAAAACTTCAAGCAGCGGGTAATACCGTGGTATTGGTTACGCATGAAGAAGATATTGCAGGCTATGCCCACCGTATTGTTCGTTTGAGGGATGGTTTGGTTGAAAGTGATAATGTTAAGGAAAAAGATAAAGTGACGCATTTACACGAATAGGAAATGGCAATGAAGATTTATACTAAAACGGGCGACTTTGGCAAGACCAGCTTAATAGGGGGTACTAAAGTGCCTAAAAGTCATATCAGGATTGATACTTATGGTACAGTCGACGAATTGAACTCCTATATTGGTTTATTGGGGGATCATTTGACAGACGAAAAAACGAAAATCGTTTTACGCGAAATTCAGGATCGATTATTTACAATTGGTTCTTCTTTAGCATGTGATCCGGATAAAGAATCTCAGATGAAGATCCCCGATTTGAAAGAAACGGATATCCTTTTTTTAGAAAAGGAAATTGACGCCATGAATGATCAGCTAGCCCCCATGAAATTTTTTGTGTTACCAGGTGGACATGTTGCCGTTTCAACAGCTCATGTAGCCAGGTGCATTTGTAGAAGGGCTGAGCGTTGTTGTGTGAATATGATGGAGCAGAATTTATTTGTAGACGCCCTAGTAGTCAAATACCTCAACCGCCTAAGCGATTATTTATTCATAGTGTCGAGGTATATAGGTATGCAATTAAATGTCCCGGAAACCCCCTGGAAACCTCGACTCTAATCTATCAGCCCATCCTTCATATACAACCTTCTATCACTCATTTCCGCCAATTCTTCATTGTGTGTGACTATCAAAAAAGTTTGTTGAAATTCGTCTCTAAGCGATACAAATAAATCGTGTAATTCTTTGGCGTTTTTGCTGTCTAGATTTCCTGTAGGCTCGTCGGCAAAAACAATTGCAGGCCGATTGATGAGCGCGCGTGCTACTGCCACTCTTTGTTGCTCACCTCCAGAAAGTTCCTGTGGTTTATGTTCCGTGCGATCTCCTAAGCCCAATCTTATTAAAAGGGCAATGGCCTCATCGTTCACATCTTTGCGTTTTCTACCTGCAATCCATCCAGGAATACATACATTTTCGAGGGCTGAAAATTCGGGTAAAAGGTGGTGAAATTGGAAAACGAATCCAATATGGTGGTTTCTAAATGCGGCTAATTCTTTGCCTTTTAGTTTTTCTATGGCCTGTCCATTAAGTTGGATGGTACCCGTATCTGCTTTGTCTAAAGTTCCTAAAATGTGCAGCAAACTACTTTTGCCGGCACCAGATGAGCCCACAATACTCACAATTTCACCCTTATTTACTTCAATAGCAACACCTTTTAAAACTGCTAGTTGACCATAAGATTTGGTGACATTTTCCGCTTTAAGCATCTGATTCAGTTAATGTTATGGGTACAAACCTACAAAAGCAAGCACCAACAAGTGGCATTTTTAAGAAATTATTTACACAGACTGGAAAACTTGGGTTGGGTTGTTTCATTTATACGGTTACATTTGCCAAAATTTTAAGAACATGTTCTGGACATTAGAATTAGCAAGTTATCTGGAAGAAGCACCTTGGCCTGCATCAAAAGACGAGTTGATTGATTATTCAATTCGTAGTGGTGCGCCCATTGAAGTAGTTGAAAACTTGCAGGAACTGGAAGACGAAGGTGAAGTGTACGAGAGCATCGAAGATATCTGGCCCGACTACCCAAGTCAGGAAGATTTTATGTTCAATGAAGACGAGTACTAGTACCCTTCGGGGATTCCATATTAAGTAATAAACAGGGCCATTTCTACTATTGAAATGGCCCTGTTTATTTTAAACCTTGGTCAATTTTTTATTTCAAATCATCTATTTGATTAATTCAGTTGGTCAACTTTTTTTTCACTTGATTAGTACTGTTGGTCGACACTATTTTTGTTTAGGAAAAGTAAATTTGAAATAGAGTAATAATAGAGATAATATAAAGATGATACTGTTGGCTATGATTACGGGTAATAGGTTTAAATAAATACCGTACACAAGCCACACCATCACACTTGTAAACACAATCAATAACATTCCCAAACTCAAGTCGCCCACACTCTTTGTTTTCCAAGCAAGCCATACCTGTGGAATAAAAGTAATAGAGCTCAAAAAGGCGCCAAACAATCCTACCATTTCAATCCAATGCATTTTTTTTAATTTATTAATGATTAATTTTCAAGCATCATTTCTTTTGCATTGGCAAGTGCTGCTTCAGTAGGGGCTTCTCCCCCCAACATACTTGCAATGGCATTGATCCTCTCTTCTTTTGATAACAGTTTTAAATGTGTCTTAATCTGTTCTCCTTTCTGTAATTTGTACACATAAAAATGGGCAGTAGCTTTTCCTGCAATCTGCGGCTGGTGTGTGATACAGATGATTTGGCGTTTACTGGATAGGCCCTTCATAATCATCCCTACTTGCTTGGCAGCTTCTCCAGAAATACCCGTATCGATCTCGTCAAAAATGAGTGTTGCCAAATCAATTTTTTCTGCCACCAAAGATTTGATACACAACATCAACCTACTCAACTCACCACCACTGGCCACTTTGCGAATGGGTTCAAAGCGATTACTTTTATTGGCGTCGAATAAAAATTCTATTAGGTCCTGTCCAGTTGCTTGCAAAGTTGTTTCTGTAATAGACAATTGGAGTCTGGCATTGGGCATACCCACTTGGTGCAACAAAGCATTTACTTTTGATGCAAGAGGAGCCGCTTCATTTTGTCGAGCTTTTGTTAGTGCTTCCGCAGCTTTTACAGCCATTTTTTTCAGTTGTTCCAATGCTTTTTCACTCGCTTCTATTTGTTCATCGATTTGCAAAACAGCTTGTAATTTTTCTGCCAATGATGTTTGCAAAGCCAATAGCGCTGCGCTTGTTTTAAGTCCGTGTTTTTTCAATAAGCGATAGCCAATAGCAAGTCGTTCATTGATCCATTCTATGCGTTTTTCATCGAATGAAATTTTATCATTGAGGTTTTCCAATTCTGCTGCTATGTCTTGCATTTCTACATGACTACTATGCAGTCTTTCCAAAACTATTTGTAAGGATGGATGATAAGCTGAAAAGGATTGTAATTGGTTAATCCATTGTTTGAATAAGGGTAGTATGGGTTGCTCATGACCATTCAATTCAAAACTCACTTTGGTTAAAGCCGTTTTGATGCCTTCTGCATGGCTGAGCAATTGTAATTCTTGGTCTAGCTCTTCCAATTCATTTTCTTTGAGCCCAAGTGTTTCCAATTCATCGAATTGAAACTGGTGATAGTCGCGGTCTTTTTGAAAATTCAGCTTTTGTTGTTGCAACAATTCCAAAGCTTTGTTGGTTTGTTGCCATTGATGATAGGCAGATTGATAAGTGGCAAGTCGATCTTGGTTATTAGCCAATGCATCTAACACGGATCGTTGAAAGTCTTCATCTCCCAAACTAAGGGTGTCAAATTGTTGGTGCAGGTCTACCAACAAGGAAGCCAGTTCCCTCATTTGTTGTAAAGTGGCAGGCGTATCGTTGATGAAAGCGCGAGATTTACCATTTGGACTAATTTCTCTACGTAGCACAAGTTCCTCTTCTAAGTCTAATTCGTTATTGGCTAAAAACTGAACAACTGCAGGTTTGTGGCTTACTGTAAAAAAGCCTTCAATAATGCATTTCTTATCGGCATACATCAAGACACTGCTATCGGCCCTATTGCCCAAAATCAGGCTCAGGGCGCCCATCAAAATACTTTTACCTGCACCAGTTTCGCCCGTGATGATATTGAGCTGTGGTGAGAAGTCAATTTCTATTGCGTCAATGATAGCATAGTGTTGTATCTGTAGTTTTCTCAGCATGGTCTTTTTATAAAACTAAGTCCTGCAATTTATAGAAGCTAACCCTGTTCAGCAAATCCATCATTCCACATTGGTCAATTGTAAAATTATTTTATTCGCCATTACACCTACTGATGCCTGATTTGGCTCTTTGATCAATGCTGTCTTTGTACTCGTGGTCGTCCATTTCTAAGCATTTCTTGTAGTAACTGATGGCTAGTGCTTTCTGTCCGCGTTCTTCATAAATTTGACCAATCTGCAATGCCGCTCTTGACGCGTAATGCTCTCTTCGATCTTCTCCCAAACTGATAGCAGTAAGATAAGTTTGAATGGCTTCGTCCTTACGGCCTAAATCGTCATAAATCCTAGCCACGCGATAAGTAAATTCCAGTTTATCTGCTTCATTGTTAAACTGGTCTATGCTTTTTCCATGGAGTATAGCAAGCGCTTCTTTGTGATAGCCACCATCGCTCAACAACCTGCTACGCAACAAAAGTGGGTGGGGCCATATATTCAATTTAGCGGCTCTTTGTGCAGTTTTATCGGCATCTGTATTAGTAGCACCTGTTTGCAGAATCAATTTTCTAGATGCATTGGCTGCTGCCATATTCCCTTGTAAATAATAAGCCCAGCTCAATTTATTATAAGCGTCTTTGACATAAAATTTTCCTTTAAAATCTTTTTGAAATTGCGCTAAATATTTGATGGCATCGGGCAATTCAGTATGATAGAGTTTGACAAATCCCATTTCAAAATCCCAGACAGAAAGTTTTAAGTATTCGTTGGATTGATTTCTATTTTTCATCAATACTTCAGCCAGTGCGGACTGTTTATTATTGATGGCTAGGTTGACTGCCATATAACAGAGTAGGTGATTGTTGGCTACGTCTAATTTTCGTTCTTGTACAAACTGAATGGCTTCGTCTTTTTTGTTTTCGATATAAAATAGAAGAAAGGGATATACAAAGGCAGATTCGTTGGCATGTAGTTTTGCCAAAGGGTCGTTGCTATAGGTAAAATTGCGCACCATTTGCATACCGTCTTTGATGGATCCTTTTAAACCAAATACAGATGCAATCCATTTATAGCTAGCAGGAATAGTACCAATGACCGCTAGGAGTGCACCGGACATGAGGTTGTTGAGTTGGAAGTCGGGGTACTTTTTTTGATTCTCTTTTAATAAAACATAAGCCTTTCTGAAATCCCAGCCGGCCGACCAAGTCTGCCCGAATTTCACCGACACAGCAGCCTGGTGTATGCGCACCATGCACAGACTATAAAGGTAGTAGGGAGAATTTTTAGGGCCTTTTTCCAGTAAGCTGATACGTTCAGAAAAATGGGGGAACCTAATTTTAAAATCGTTGGGATCTTCATTAAAAAAGAGGACAAAAAAATCGGCATAGTCTTCCAGTAAAACAGGAATCAGGTTATCTGGATTCTGTAGTTTTGCTTTTTGAACAAGGGCCATGCCTTGGTTGATTTTCAGTTTGGTGATTTCCTGAAAAGCTAGTTGGCAAGTGGCATTGAAGTCATACACTTTTTCGGCACTAGAAGAAAGTGCCCATAAAAAAAAGCCGATGCAAAGAAGAATTTGTTTCATTAGCTGTAAAATAATAAAGGGTAGCGAAACGCATACCCTTTATTGTAAAATATTCAATGATTTAACGATTACTTTATTTCTACGGTGTCGTTCAAATCTGCGTCAACCAAAATTCTACCGCAGTTTTCACATACAATGATTTTTTTGTGCAATCGAATTTCACTCTGACGTTGTGGTGGAATAGAATTAAAGCAACCGCCGCAAGCATCTCTTTCAACAGGAACTACGGCAAGGCCATTGCGGTAGCTAGTACGAATACGATCGTAGCTGTACAATAATCTTTCGTCGATATGACCACGAGCGTCTGCACTTTGAGCGCGGAAATGTGTTTCTTCTTTTTCAGTTTCAGCGATAATTTTTTCTAATTCGCTTTTCTTATGGTTCAAAACACCTTCTTTCACAGAAACTTGTTTTTTTGCAATTTCTAGTGCTTTGATTTTTTCGGCAAGTTCTTCGTTAGCATCGCGGATATGTTTCTCTGCAAGTTTGATTTCCAACTGTTGCATTTCAATTTCCTTGTTGATTGCTTCGAACTCACGATTGTTCTTAACGTTCTCACTTTGCTTTTCGTATTTAGCAATCAGCGCTTCACTATCCTTGATAATGGTTTTCTTCCCTTCAATGAATTCAGAGATGCCATTGATCTCTTCTTCAATGCGGGTTTGCCTACTGTGTAAACCAAGAATTTCATCTTCTAGGTCGCTCACTTCCATCGGCAATTCGCCTCTCAAAACTTGAATCTGATCTAGTTTGCTATCAGTCTTCTGAAGCTTAACTAAGTTTAACAGTTTTTCTTCAACGGAGAAATCTTTAACAGATGCCATATCGAGTATAAAATTTGTATTTTGAATGATTTTGGCATTGCTGCCAGAACGGCCCTCTTATAGAAAATAGTTCACCGGATTGGTTATTATCACTGATTTGAGGACGGCAAAGGTAGGGAATTTCAACTTTAAAAGTTCAATTATGAGCTCAGTAGTATATTGTTCACTTTCCCAGTGGCCAATGTCGGCCAGCAATAGTTCCCCATTAGCATCAAAAAACTCATGGTATTTGAGGTCGGCACTCACCAGCACATCTGCTTGTTGTGCTACTGCTGTGCCTATTAGAAAGCTTCCAGCCCCCCCACAAATAGCCACTTTTTTAATTTGTTTACCCAGCAGCGGAGAATGCCTGATTACCTTTAAATTAAAGCTGGTTTTTAACATATTAAGAAAAAGGTATTCATCCATGGGTTCGGGCAGTTCTCCCATTAAGCCACTTCCAACCTGTTGATAATCAATTAAATTATTTTTATTTTGGGTTGTAGGAGGATATTTTGGCAAGAGTATGGAACGTTGGGTTAGTCCAATTTTATCAGCCATCCGGTCATTCACACCTTTTAAAGTATTGTCTAGGTTAGTATGTATGGCATAAATGGCAATGTCGTTTTTAATGGCGGTGATGATAGTTTGTTCTACATAATTTTTTCCATTGATCTTTTTTAAGCCCCCAAAAACAATGGGATGGTGTGCTATTACTAGGTTACAGCCAGCTGCTATGGCTTCTTCCACAACGGCTTCAGTTGCATCCAGACTGCAGATGATACCCGTGCAAATCCAGTCTTTATTGCCGATAATTAGTCCCGCGTTATCATAAGATTCCTGCAATTGGAGCGGTGCAAATGTTTCTAATTCTTGGATGAAGTCATTTATGAGCATAATTAATTGAATTGTACCAGCTAAATTAGCTTCATTCTATCTTTGTATTATGCCAATAGCCACTTTTCTTTTTTTAGACGGTAAAGTACACCGTGCTGATCAAGTTTTTATTTCGCCCAATAACCGTTCATTCCGCTATGGGGATGGATTTTTTGAAACCATGAAGTGGAAGGATGGGAGCATTGAATTGGGCGACTACCATTTTGAACGTCTATTTGCCAGTTTAGAACGCCTCCATTTTGAGTGGCCTACCTATTTTACACGAACCTATTTAGAGCAACAGATCAAGGAGTTGGTGAAAAAAAATGGACATAATAAGCTGGCTAGAATTAGATTAACCATTTTTAGAGGGGAAGGCGGATTACACGAAACTTTGAACCATTATCCCCATCACCTGCTACAGACATGGGAATTAAATCCAGCAAATAATCTGTTGAATGAAAATGGGATGTTAGTTGATATTTATAAAGATGCGCGAAAAGTATGTGATGGATTTTCGCACCTCAAATCGAATAATTATTTGCACTATGCCATGGCATCGATTTGGGCTAAAGAGCAGCATTTGAATGAAGCCATATTATGCAATCCATATAATAGAATTGCAGACGCAACCATTGCCAACGTTTTTATTGTAAAAGATGGATTGATTAAAACTCCTGCCCTTAGTGAAGGGCCTGTTGCGGGGGTGATGAGGCGCCATATCATAACTTGTTTAAGAAATGACCTAGTGCCCGTAGAAGAAACAGAAATTACTTTGGAAGAATTATTTGAGGCTTCAGAAATCTTCTTAACCAATGCGATTTATGGCATTCGATGGGTAAAACAGTTGGGAAATCAGGCTTTTTCTAACCCAATGGCAGTTTTTTTGCATAAAAAATACCTTAAATTAAATAATTATTGACTTTGTGAATGAAAATCCATTTTTTTTTAATGATATGTTCTAACTTTGGCACAAATTATTTGGTAGCACTTAGAACAAGACTACTTAATTTCTGCTTATTATAAATCTAAATTTTCGAAAATGAAACGTTTCTCCACACTGTTACTAACTGCAGTAACTATTTTAATTGCAACTTCTGCAATTGCCCAAACAACTAGTAAGCCAAAATTGTCTGCTGGTTTATTGGGTGCTTTAAATTATACCCAGTTCAGGCTTAAAGATGTTCCAAATGCCGACTACAAGTATGACGCTGGTTATGCTTTTGGTGCATATTTGAACATTCCTTTAACTAAGAAATTATCATTTGAGCCGCAAATTCAGTATTCTGTATTAAAGTATACCATTGCATCTCAAACTGGTACACCTGCACAATTTGAAGGAACGCTTCAGTATCAATCTTATCCTATGTTGTTTAAATTACAGACGGGCAAGAAATTATCTTTAATTGGTGGTCCACAATTGGACTTTACCAACAAATTGACCAATAAAACTGGTTTAAATTTTTACAAGAGAGACTTCGAATCATTCTCTATGGCAATAAACCTTGGATTTGAATTATTCCCAACAAGTGTTGTACAGGTTTATGGTAAATATATCTATGGTTTATCTAACATGAGAGAAACGCAAAGTAAGATCAAATCTGGTGCTTTCTATAATGATGGTATCCAATTGGGTGTGAAAGTTCGTTTGTTCAAAGGAAAAGATACACCTCCTCCACCTCCACCTCCAGTTGCTGCTCCAGCTCCTGTTGATACTGATGGTGATAGTGTTCCAGATTCATTAGACAAATGTCCTACTGTTGCTGGTGTTGCTAAATACCAAGGTTGCCCAGTACCTGATACTGATGGTGATGGTATTAATGACGAAGCTGATAAGTGTCCTAACCAAAAAGGAACGGCTAAATACCAAGGTTGTCCAGTACCTGATACAGATAAAGATGGTATCAACGACGAGCAAGATAAATGTCCTACTGTAGCTGGAACGGCTAAATACCAAGGTTGCCCAGTACCTGATACTGATGGTGATGGTGTGAACGACGAAATGGATAAATGCCCTAACGAAGTGGGTGTTGCATCAAATCAAGGTTGTCCTGATATGACTCCAGTATTGAATGAAGCTGCTCAAAGTTTCTACTTCATTATTGGAAAAGCAAAAGTGGTTGATGCTAAGAGCGCTAAGTCTAAAGCTGATCCAGTAGTTGACTTGATGAACAAATATCCTAAATTGCGTTTGGCTGTTGAAGGACACGCTGATAACACAGGAACGGATAAAATCAATGATCCATTGTCACAAAAACGTGCTGATGCCGTTGTTAAATGGTTTAAAGACAGAGGAATTTCTGTTGATCGTTTAACAGCAACAGGTTTCGGTTCTAAAAATCCAGTTGGTGATAACAAAACCAAAAAAGGTAGAGCAGAAAACAGAAGGGTAACATTGGTACCTAGTTTTGTTGACTAATACTTTTTAACAAAATATAGCGAAGGGCTACCCAATTGGGTGGCCCTTTTGCATGTCTAGATTTGAACTTTTTAAAGTAAGATTTGTTCTCTTGTAAGTTTAAGAAACTACGGTTGTTTTTGATAGATTAAATCCTGGATGATAAATAAATGAAGAAAGTAATTATTTCAGCAATACAGCAGCCAATCATAAATGTGATTTGGTTTAGGAGAGACTTGCGTTTAACGGACAATGCGGCGCTCTACCATGCATTAAAAACTGGGCTACCCGTACTGCCGATTTTTATTTTTGATACGTCCATTTTAGACCAACTCGACAATAAAGCAGATGCTCGTGTGGCTTTTATACATGCTGCTATTACTGAAATGCAGACTTCTCTTATTGAGTTGGGTAGTAGCCTGGAAGTATATCTGGGAAAGCCTTTGGAGGTTTTTCAACTATTGGCTAACAAATATCCAATTCAAACCGTTTTTGCCAATCATGATTACGAACCTGCTGCTTTGGAAAGAGATAATACCGTGGAAGACTTTTTACAAAATGGGGGAATTAGTTTCAACACATTCAAAGACCAAGTATTATTAGAAAAAGGGGAAGTTTTAAAAGACGATGGTAAGCCTTATACTATTTTTACACCCTATTGTAGGAAATGGAAAACAGTGCTCAGTGATTTTCATTTAAAACCATATCCTGTAGAAAAATATGCGAAGCATTATTATAAACAAGCAGCAATGCCCCTACCTAGTTTAAAAGAAATAGGGTTTGAAACCACGAATTGCTTTTTTCCTTCAAAAGAATTACGCGTTGAAATAGTGGAGAAATATAGTCAACATAGAAACTTTCCAGCAATAGAAAACAGTACTTCTAAACTGGGTGTTCACCTAAGATTTGGTACCATCAGTATCAGGGCTATTGCAAGAATAGCCATGCCTTTGAATGAAACATTTTTTAATGAATTGGTGTGGCGAGATTTCTATCAGATGATCCTCTGGCACTTTCCTCAAGTGGGTAGGGGAAAGTCATTCAAGCCAGCCTATGAAGCCATAGAATGGCGTAATAATGAAGTTGAATTCAACAGTTGGTGTGAAGGTAAAACGGGGTATCCCATTGTAGATGCCGGTATGCGCGAGTTGAATGCTACAGGTTTTATGCACAACCGCGTACGCATGATTGTGGCGTCTTTTCTTACCAAACATTTGTTGATCGACTGGCGTTGGGGTGAAGCCTATTTTGCACAAAAATTATTAGACTTTGATTTAGCCGCAAACAATGGTGGCTGGCAATGGGCTAGCAGTAGTGGCTGCGATGCGGCTCCTTATTTTAGGGTGTTTAATCCAACTTTGCAGATGGAAAAATTCGACAAAGACTTTAAGTATATAAAAAAATGGGTACCGGAATTTCAGGAATTTAATTATCCTAAACCTATTGTGGTACATGAGTTAGCGCGCAAAAGGGTTTTAGATGCCTATGCGAAGGCTTTGAAGCACTAATTGCTCCACTGCTTTATTTCCGGCTTCGCCCAGTTCTAATGAAAAGTCATTTACGTATAAGTTGATGTGTTGACGCATGACGTCTTCACTCATTTCTTGCGCGTGTGCAATTACAAAAGGAGCAATCTTGGGATATTGGGAAAAAGCATATTCAACGGAATTGCGAATGAGCCGGTCTATTTTCTTTTGTACGGTTGCATTAAAGTTTTTGCTTAGTACAATACCGCCTAATGGGATGGGGCATTGTAATTTTTGTTCCCAGTTTTCGCCTAGGTCCATCAGCTTCACCAACCCTTTGTTTTGGTAAGTAAATCTATTTTCATGAATGATCACACCTGCGTCTACTGTTCCTGCAAGTACCGCGTCTTCTATATTGTTAAAGACTAGAAATTCTTTGTTCTTTGCGTTGGGGAAAGCCATTGAAAATAAAAGGTGCGCGGTTGTATTGACACCAGGAACGGCCACTTTAAAATGGTCTACTTCCAATAAATCTTTTACTTGTTTTTTTGCAATCAATAATGGCCCAACTCCTCTGCCTAGTGCGCCACCACTTTGCAATAAGTGATACTTGTCTTGTAACAAAGGCCACACGCCATAACTAATTTTAGTGAGGGCTAGTTTACCCTTTAATGCCCATTCATTCAGGGTTTGCACATCGGCTAGGATTGGTGCAAAACTAAATCCTTCCGTATCTATTTTTTGGTGCACCAGTGCATCAAAAATAAAAGTGTCATTCGGACAGGGCGAAAATCCAATATTAAAATGCATCTTAGAATTTTAGACAATTTGATAAAGTTGGTCGAGGTACTTCAACAACACAATATTCAAATTAGTGAGGGCTTCTTTTAGTAGCCAATTTTCTTTGTTTCTTTCACCCACATAATTACTGAACGACCTGATTTGTATAAATGGAATATTGGTTTCACGCGCCACATAGTGTAATGCGGCGCCTTCCATGCTCTCGCATACTGGATGGTATTTTTTTTGTAATTGTTGAATACGGTCAGTATGGGTGGTGATTTCATTGACAGAGATGCCCACAACTTCGGGTAACTGCAATAGGTTGAATTTAGGCAACCACTGATTGGGTAATTTTCTTTTTTCAAAAGGATGGTAGCTACTTTTCTCCAATTTCAAGTCGAATAAGTCCTTCCATTTCCCTTCTTCTTCAACACCAAGGTCGGCCAGCGTTTCCTCTTTAACCACTACCACCGATCCTAGTGCTAATGATTTGTCAAAACAGCCAGCTATGCCAGCCTGAATGATGAGGTCAGGCTTTTCTTCCATCACAAGTTTGGTAAGTGAAAAGCTGGTTGCTAAAAGGCCAATGCCGCTTTGGTGAAAATGTAGTTTTAAGCGTTGACTTTCACTGGTATAAAGTTCATTGACTTCCAGAAAACTGGGCATCCATTCCGCAACTGTGGCAGCTGTAATGATTACACGCATAGTAGTGAAGTTCGGATTTCAAGTTGTAAGTTTGCCGAAATTTTTTGTGTAGGATGGTGTATTTAACGCGACTAGAACATTTTAATGCAGCCCATAAACTCTTTAATCCGGCTTGGACAAGGGAGCAAAACGACGAAGTTTTTGGGGTTTGTGCCAATGAAAACTGGCATGGGCATAATTTTGACCTATTCGTGACCATCAAGGGTGAAACCAATCCAGATACTGGCTTCGTGTTCGATGTAAAAAAGCTGAGTTTATTGATGAAATTGTACGTAATAGATCCGCTCGACCATAAAAACCTGAACCTCGACGTGCCTTTTATGTTGAATAAAATGTGCAGTACCGAAAACCTAGCCATTGCCATTTGGGAACAATTAGCCCCACATTTACCCGAAAACGTTCAGTTGCACTGTGTTAAACTCTACGAAACCAATCGTATTTATGTGGAATACTTTGGTTAAAGGGCTAAATATTTGAACAAATCAGTTCTTTCTACGTTATTATATTCCTTTGTATCTTTGCCCTGTTACTTTAGGATGGCCACTTGATCAGCACACTTCTGAAACAGTGCCAGGCCCCATGGTTTACAGGTAAAGAATAGCTTTCAAATTGAAAAACAAAGGAGTTCAAGTGTGCTCCAAATAATAACTGGTAATATACCTGATTGGATGTATTACCCCATTGAAAAAAAAAATTGAATCAAAAAGTTGCTGTATATCGCAAAGAACATTTTAACGCTGCGCATCGCCTGAATAATCCGGCTTGGTCGCCCGAAGAAAATGCACGTGTATTTGGTCTTTGTAATAATCCCAATTATCACGGACACAATTATGATTTAATTGTTAAAGTTGTTGGTGTGCCCAACCCTGGAACAGGATATGTGTTAGACATGAAGGAACTGAGTATACTGATTAAAGAACAGGTACTCGACAGATTTGATCACAAAAATCTAAACCTAGATACGGTTGAGTTTGCCCATCTAAATCCAAGCGCAGAAAATATTGCGATAGTGATTTATGGTTTGCTCAGAGAAAAATTGGATCTAGGTTTAGAACTTAAAATAAGATTGTATGAAACAGAAAGAAACTTTGTTGAATATCCGGCTTAATGGCGATAGGATAGAATTGAGTGATGTGATGATTGACGATATGGGCGATAACCATGTGAGCACTTCTGTGGACACACCTATGCGCGCAGATGCATTTGACAAGAGCGATGATGAAAAGATTGACGAGATTCAAAAACATTTCACTGCCATCATGGAAACACTGGGTTTGGATTTAACCGATGATAGTTTGAAAGGAACGCCACGTAGGGTTGCAAAGATGTACGTGAAAGAAATTTTCAACGGTCTCAATCCCGCCAACATGCCTCAAATGGCCATGTTTGAAAACAAGTATCAGTATGATCAAATGCTTGTAGAAAAAAACATTTCTTTCTATAGCAACTGTGAGCACCATTTTGTTCCCATCATAGGAAAAGCACACGTGGCTTATATTAGCAATGGTAGCGTTGTTGGTTTAAGTAAGTTGAATAGGTTGGTGCAATATTTTGCAAAACGTCCGCAAGTGCAAGAGCGTCTAACCATGCAAATTGGAAAAGAGTTACAAAAAGTATTGGGTACAGACGACGTGGCAGTTTTGATTGATGCAAAACATTTGTGTGTTGCCAGTAGAGGGGTTGAAGACGATACTTCATCTACCATTACTGCCTATTATGGTGGTAAGTTCCAAACAGATAAAACGAGGGATGAATTCTTAAGATATATTGAATTCAAAACAGAATTTTAATTTCCTAGTTTTTATTTATTTTTATGGCCTCAATTGAGCCATATGAGCAAGCACGCGTTTCTGTTTCCAGGTCAGGGTAGTCAGTTTATAGGAATGGGAAAACAACTCTACGAATCCCATAGCACTGCAAAAGTATTATTTGAAAAAGCAAATGCGATCCTTGGTTTTAGAATCAGTGATACCATGTTTCATGGAACTGACGAAGCGTTGAAACAAACCAATATTACGCAGCCAGCTGTATTTATACATTCCGTCATTGCCTATCAAACTTTACAAGATCCACAACCACATCTAGTGGCGGGTCATTCATTAGGAGAATTTTCTGCATTGGTGGCTAATCATGTATTGCACTTTGAAGATGCATTGCGTTTGGTGGCTATCAGGGCCGCGGCCATGCAGAAAGCTTGTCAATTAGCACCATCAACCATGGCCGCGGTATTGGCATTAGACGATGATAAAGTAGAAGAGATCTGTGCCATTGTTCAATTGGAAACGGGAGAAATAGTGGTTCCGGCAAATTATAATTGTCCGGGTCAACTCGTGATTAGTGGTTCTGTGAAAGGAATCGAAATAGCGTGTGAAAAAATGAAAGCTGCTGGCGCTAAGCGTGCCTTGGTTTTACCTGTAGGTGGTGCCTTCCATTCTCCACTGATGGAACCAGCCAAAGAGGAATTGGCCGCGGCTATTGTAGCCACACATTTTAATACGCCTATTTGTCCCATTTATCAAAACGTAGTAGCCAAAGCTGTGTCCGACCCATCTGCTATCAAACAAAATTTGATTGATCAATTGACAGGTGCTGTAAGGTGGACTCAAAGCGTTCAAGCAATGGTGCACGATGGAGCTAAAGAATTTACGGAAGTTGGTCCGGGTAAAGTATTACAAGGACTGGTTCAAAAAATTTATCGTGAAGCTATTGTACATGGAGTGAGCTAGTTGATACTACAATTCACCCATTCGCCATCAAAGCTAGCTTGGTATTTTTTATAAAAATTGATAGCTGGTTCGTTCCAATCCAATACCTGCCAACAGATACCCAATAGATTTTTTTCTTTGGCTTCTAGGATGAGTTGGTCAAATAATTTTTTGCCCAGTTGATTGCCGCGCATTTTTTCTGTAACCAAAATGTCTTCAAGATACATGCGTTGTCCTTTCCAGGTACTGTAGCGAATATAATACAAAGCAAATCCTTCTACTTTTCCATCAACTTCTGCTACAAATGCCCACCATACAGGGTTTGCGCCGAATCCGCTCTCTTGAAAATGTGCTAGTGTTACGGTTACTTCGTCAGGC
>JANOYH010000348.1:0-74723 GCA_031428775.1 Bacteroidota bacterium | reverse complement strand
CCTTTAGTTTATTGTTTAAATATAATTGATTTCTTTCAAGAAAAAATGTAAAGCATTCTGATTTCAATTTTATTTTTAATAACAAATTTAGTTTCTTCAAAAGTGCTTAATCAAAAAAGTCAATTGAAATCAGAATGCTTTACATTTTTTCTTGAAAGAAATCAATTATATTTAAACAATAAACTAAAGGACTATTTCTTAAATAGAGAATATACCAAAGCAATTACTGTAATAAATTCTTTAGAGAATTTTCAAAAAAGTGATTATTTATATTGTTTAAAAGGAAAAATATATTTAGCAAAAAAGGATACTCTATCTGCTATTTATTTCTTGCAATTAGCATCTTATGTAGTACCTAAAAGAAAACACAATCATTCTTTCTTAAAAAGAATAAAAAATATTAATATAGATGATCAAAATGAATTTTTAAAGAAATTTAAATTTGAATATGAAAAGCGGTATCATAAATAATTGTTGGAAACTTTTTATATAACCATATATGAATCATTTCAAAAATGAATTAATTTACTCTGAACTATCTAAGAAGATGAAAAAGTTAGCTGAACTTTATCCAAATACCTTGTCAGAATTAGCCAATGAAAATGCTATCAACTTTTTTTTATTTGACAGTATTTATTTGAGGGCTTCCCCAATAACAAAAATGCTGTCAATCAAAATAAATATTACTCTTTCAGCATATGATAGAGAGCTTATTTATGATGTATTAAACTCTTTAGCCAATAAATTCCGTTTGAAAATAGTATTGGACTAACAAAATTATAATTGTTGTTTACATTCAGACAAAACTGAGTTCGCCAAATTCCCTTCAAGAACCTATATTTGCAGCCCATAAACAGAGAGGTGTCCGAGTGGTTTAAGGAGCACGCCTGGAAAGTGTGTATACGGGTGACTGTATCGGGGGTTCGAATCCCTTCCTCTCTGCTGCTACTTGCCTGAAATGCCCTACAACGATGCATTTCAGGTTTTTTTAGGTCAATTAGTATTACATTTGACTATTGATAGTAAATAGTAAAATGACAGTTAAAGAGAAAATAGTACAACTTTTCAAGGAAAACTCCGAATGGACGGTGCATGAATTGACTGATAAGTTAGGGGCCTCCAAGCAGATGGTCCATATTGCCCTGAACCAATTGGTGGAATTGGAACAACTACAGAAATTAGGGCGTACTCCTAAAACAATTTACAAAATACCCGTTGCTTCTAATATCCTAAAGGAGCCCGCCAGTAAGATTTTTACGGTCCAAGACGAAGACTATCTTCTACAGCACTGGCTTCAGGTAACCGCAACCGGCAACTTGTTGGAAGGAACGGATGCTTTTACTTACTGGTGCAACCAGCGAAAAGAACCAATCCATAAAACCTTCACGGAGTACTGCAAGAGTCGTATAAAATACGACCAGTATTTTGAAGCCGATGGAACAATCAATGGTATGGAAAAACTGCGCAATACCAAAGGCTTTGAAAGTATTTGGCTGGATGACCTACACTACTTAGACTTTTACGCAATCGAACGGTTTGGGAAAACAAGACTAGGCACCTTACTCCATTATGCAAAACAAGGACAGAACTTGCCCCTTATGCGAAGGTTGCTGAATGAAATTGGAATTCGCGTACAAGATTTTGTCAAACTTCATCATGTTGATGCGGTGGGATTTATTCCACCTACCGTGCGAAGAGAAGTACAATTAATGAAAGTACTGGCAAACGGATTAAACCTGCCACTACCCGTAATAGATATTAAAAAAATGAGTGGCCTCATACCAGTACCTCAAAAATCATTGTCCAAATTGCAAGAACGGATCGATAATGCATCTGGAAGTTTTGCTATTACTGAAAAAAGGTCCTTCACTCATGTACTGCTGATTGATGATGCAGTTGGTTCTGGTGCTACATTAAACCAAGTGGCAGAGAAGGTCTTAAAAAAACAAACTGCAATTCGCGTCAGTGGCCTAGCCATCATTGGCAGTTTTAAAGGCTTTGATATCATTACAGATCTGTAATTGAAATGTAAAAATGGATCAGCAAAATATTTGTCGTGGAACTCCAGCAGATTAGAAGGCAATACCTATTCTTTATTGGATACGGAAAGACTGCTTATTGGATGCAACAGTCGGCTAAAGCCATTCCAGATGCTGATAGACTTCCATTCGTTGAAGCTGCAGAAACTGAATTATTGAGTTTGCACGATGGTAATTTTGCTCGCTATAAAATTAGCCCAGCCCAGTTTCAAGCATGGCGGCTAGCTTGGGACCAATGGAATCTTGCTTGAGCTAGCCAAAGATCTTTTCCGCATTCTCCGTAGTGATGCGCGCAATCTCCACTTCAGATACCTGTTTGATATCCGATAATTTACTGACCACATAAGTCAAATAACTGCTCTCATTCCGCTTGCCGCGATAGGGAACGGGACTTAGGTAGGGCGCGTCAGTTTCTAATACCAGCCGATCCAAAGGAATTTCTGCCAATACTTCCGGCAAGCCCGCATTTTTATAAGTAACCACTCCCCCGATGCCTAAATGAAAGTCCATCTGAATAATCTGACTAGCCGATTCTACACTGCCGCTAAAACAATGGAAAATCCCTTTCAAACCCTTTGCAGCAAAAGGTTTTACCCGGTTGATGGTTTCCTGCATGGCGTTCCTAGTATGGATGACGATGGGCAATTGCTTGTCTAAAGCCCACTGCATCTGCTGGTCGAATGCCTCATATTGTTCTTTCTCGAAGGTCTTATCCCAGTAAAAATCCAACCCTATCTCCCCCACTGCCGCAAATTTTCTTTTACCCAACCATTCCTTTACTAAATCCAATTCTTCCTTTATATTGGCCTTCACATAACAGGGATGCAGGCCCATCATGGCGATACAAACACCCGGATATTTTTCTTCCAAGGCCAACATGGCTTCAGTAGCAGTACTATCAATGGCTGGTAAGTAAAATTTTTTTACTCCCGCTTTGATGGCCCTTTCCATCACAAGGTCAATGTCTTGCGCAAACTCTTCGGAATACAAATGCGCATGGGTATCGATGAGGTTCATGCTGCAAAAATGCAACTTTCTCCGAAAACTCCCGTTGATAGATTTTACATGCAAATTTTGCAAAATGGTTACTTTTGCAAATATTAATTTGGCAACTGCTATTATGAACATTTACAACTGATATGGCGCTCAAAATCATTCGTTCAAAAAAAGACTATGCAACTGCTATGCAACGATTTGAACAAGTATTTCAGGCAAAATCGGGAACTCCTGAAAGTGATGAGGCTGATGTGCTTTCACTTTTGATCAAAAATTACGAAGAAACTCAATACCCAATTGATACGCCAGATCCATTGGCAGCTATTCTATACCGAATGGAGCAACAGGGCTTGAGCAAACAAGAGCTTGCGGGCATACTTGGATACAAAAGCAGGGTAACAGATCTGTTTAACGGACATCGTAAGCTAAATCTTAATATGATCCGAAAGCTACATACCAAATTGAATATATCTTACGATACACTTATTCAAGAGTATTGATGAAACGAAAAAGAATTTTCTATTTTTTTTGGGCGCTACAAAATAAAAAGATCACGACCACCGTTTATATATTGCAGCACACTGATACTTACTAAAAAGGGGTACTGCAAAGTTTGGAGGGGCTGATTACCCCAATACCCAAAAAAATATATTCAAGAGATTGATTCCGGGTTAAACTGGAATGATGACCGCTGTTTTCATAGGGTACGGATTAAAAACGGGCCGGGGTTTCTACCCTGGCCATTTTTTTTTTGATTGCACTCCATTCAGCACTAATATTTTAGAGATTGGACCTAATGTTATTGGTTTTCCCATTTCTCTGAATTAAGTTTTAACTTAATTATTCGTTTTGCCTTTCACAGAGTTAAGTTTTAACTTAATTAGCGAAATTTCAAAAACTAGGGTATTACCTCAAAGCGATATCCTTTCTCCGTATAATATTTCAAGAGTTTGGGCAAGGCTACACTCATCCGATCCCATGCTTTTGTACTATCGTGAAAAACCACAATAGATCCAGGCCTTGCATGACGCAGCACATTTCGAAAACATTGTTCTCCGTCAATAGTGGTATCAAAATCGCCACTCAATACATCCCACATCACTATTTTAGCGGGGGGTTCCACCAATTCCTTCACTTTTGAAATGGCCGCCCGCCGGATCCTTCCATATGGTGGGCGAAATAAATTCGACGCTATCCATTTTGCCGCTTCTGCCACATCAGCCAAATATTCTGCCTCCGTATTTTTCCATCCATTCATGTGGTGCTGCGTATGATTTCCCACGCGATGCCCCTCCGCTAGAATCCGCTCATAGAGCGCCCTTCGAGCCAGTACGTTTTTGCCAATGCAAAAAAAACTCGCCTTCGCCTGATACAATTTTAACTGGTCTAATACAAAGGGAGTGGCGGTTTCGTGCGGACCATCATCGAAAGTCAAATAAAGTACCTTCTCGCGCGTAGGTACCCTCCACAACAACTGCGGATAAATCCATGAAAACCAAAAAGGCGCTTTTACCAAATACATAGGATCAAAAATTGAAGGATTCCTTTCTTGGCCGAAATTAAGATTTTTAACGCTTGACCTACTATAACGAATGCCCATGGTTTATCTTTGCAACACTATGAGCAAGAAAATCAGGGTTCGTTTTGCGCCTTCACCTACCGGGGGACTGCATTTGGGCGGTGTTAGAACCGTTCTATTCAACTATCTTTTTGCCAAACAACAGTGCGGTGATTTTATTGTTAGAATTGAAGACACCGACCAAACCCGCTTTGTAGAAGGCGCCGAAGCCTATATTTTTAATACCCTGCAGTGGTGCGGATTGGTGCCTGATGAGAGTCCCCTGCATGGCGGTCCTTTTGCTCCGTACCGACAAAGTGAAAGAAAAGACAGCTATCGCCAATACGCCGAGCAATTGGTGAAAGATGGTTTTGCTTACTATGCCTTCGATACGCCCGCAGATCTTGAAGCAATGCGAGTAGATTATAAAACAACAGAAAATCCATCGCCCCAATACAACCATGTCATTCGCCAAAAAATGTGCAACTCTTTGACGCTTTCTGCTAGTGAAGTGACCAACTTATTGGATGCAGGAACGGCGCACGTAATCAGGATTAAAATGCCTTTGAATGAGACGGTTTCTTTTACCGATATGATCCGTGGCGAAGTGGTGTTTCATACCAGTCAGGTAGACGACAAAGTATTGTTGAAAGCAGATGGCATGCCCACTTACCATTTGGCCGTTGTGGTGGATGACTATCTCATGAAAATTTCTCACGCATTTCGTGGCGAAGAATGGTTGCCCTCAGCCCCCGTTCATTTACTCTTATGGAAATATTTGGGTTGGGAAGCCGACATGCCTGCATGGGCTCACTTGCCACTAATATTGAAACCCGATGGTAATGGAAAATTGAGTAAACGCGATGGCGACCGACTTGGCTTCCCCGTTTTTGCTAGCAATTGGATGGACCCTAAAACAAATGAAACTACCACTGGATTTAAAGAGCAAGGTTTTCTTCCCGAAGCATTTGTAAACCTCTTGGCCATGCTAGGATGGAACGACGGCACCGATCAGGAAATTTTTTCTATAGAGGAATTGATACAGAAATTTTCTATCGATAGAGTACACAAGGGCGGCGCTAAATTCGACTACGAAAAAGCAAAATGGTATAACCACGAATGGATCAAACGCAAGCCTACCAAAGAATTGGAGCTTTCCGTGCAGAAATTATTTGCAGAACATGGCATCACCATAACAGACGACAAGCTGTTGGCTACCGCCATTGATTTGGTGAAAGATAGATGCACGCTAATGCCTGATTTTATACAACAGGCTTCCTTCTTTTTTCAATTACCCGAAACCATTGATACGGCTGCCATCAAACCGAAATGGGACGATCATAAAAATATGTTCTTCACAGAATTAATTCGTGCATATGAATTAAGTGCTGTTTGGGAAACGGGCGACTTAGAAATTGAATTCAAGGAACTTGCCTCAGTAAACCAATTAAAGCCCGGCGAACTCATGCTGCCCCTTCGCATCATGTTGGTAGGGGGCAAATTTGGTCCAGGCGTTTTCGCAATTGCTGAAGCAATCGGCAAAACCGAAACCATCAAAAGAATTAAACAAGTGTTGGGATTGATGCAACATCCTTAGCCTTGTTTTTGCATCAGATCCATAATGGGTTGCCAATGCGTTTCATACAACTGTTTTAAAAATTGTTGATCAGCTTTTTCTAGTTGCACTAAGTGCTGCGTATTCCATGCTACGTGTTCCCTACTACGTATGCCTGGAATAACTGTAGTTACTTCTTTATAACTAAGTATATAACTCAGGGCTAAGCCCGCTTCAGTTGTCTGATATTTTTCTAATAAGGGCCATACTTCATGCTTCAAAATTGGTAAGACCGAATCAATGATATGCGGTACCAATCGTTTGCTTCGATGATCATCAGCACTAAAAACGGAATCCGATTTTATTTTTCCCGATAATAATCCAAACTGCAAAGGCATTCTGGCTATCACGCCATAACCCTTGCTGGCAGCTTGTTCCATGATGGGCAATGCTTTTTGATTGATTAAATTAAATACCAATTGAAACCCATTAGCAAGGTTATTATTGAAACAAAATGCTGCTTCTGGAAAAGGATCAAAAGTGATCAAGGAAATACCCCAATAGCGAATTTTTCCCTGTTGCTGCAACAACTGCATGGCCTCAATACATTCTCCATTTTCAAGGTGCTGCACCCGCGCCACATGCAATTGTTGGTAATCAATACAATCTCTTTTCAGTCTTTTCAAACTAAGCTCGCATGCTTCAAGTAGGTGTTTTTTAGAATAGTCGATAGTAATTTTTTGGTCTGGACCTATTTTTTGTCCCAGTTTACTCCCCACCACCACGTCTTTCCTATTTCCAAAAGTCTTTCCCAATAATGTTTCTGAATGACCCAAACCATAAAAATTTGCAGTATCAAAAAAATTGATACCCGCATCCAAAGCAGCATGAATGGCATCTATAGAAACCGCATCGTCTGAAGGACCCCAACCAATTTCTACGCCACCCACATTAGCTGTTCCGCCAATTGCCCATGAGCCAAATCCAATTTCACTCAGAAGTAAATCTGTACTACCAAATTTCCGGTATTCCATACACAAGCTTTTTATGATTTTTGTTAGTGTAAACCTAAGCTCATTTGCGTTAAATTTGCCATTCTTAGTTTACTAAAAGAAACTTATGCCAAGACCAGTCAGAGTGCTAGTTGCCAAAGTGGGTTTAGACGGACACGACCGCGGTGCCAAAATTATTGCCACAGCCCTTCGCGACGCGGGTATGGAAGTCATTTATACCGGACTTCGCCAAACCCCTGAAATGGTGGTGAACGCTGCCTTACAGGAAGATGTGGACGCTATTGGCGTGAGCATTTTATCTGGAGCGCATATGACCATTTTTCCTAAAATTATTCAGTTGATGAAAGACAAAGGAATGAATGACGTTCTCCTTACAGGTGGTGGCATTATTCCGGAAGACGATATGACTGCGCTTCAGAAAATGGGCGTGGGTACTTTGTTTGCACCCGGAACCACTACTTCAGAAATTGCGGATTATATCAAGGATTGGGTGTCAAAGAATCGAGACTTTTAATCGGTTCTGAGGATAATTTCATGGTTACTATTATGAATTAATTTAAAAACTAGTCGCATGTATTCAACCCTATTAACCCATTTAGAAAACGGCATTTTTACCATCACCATCAATCGTCCAGATAAACTGAACGCACTCAATGCAGCGGTTTTTTTTGATTTAAATAAAGCATTGGACGAAGTCTATTCTAATGATGCAATTAAATCAGTCATCATCACAGGTGCCGGAGTTAAAGCTTTTGTTGCAGGTGCTGACATTAGTGAGTTCAATTCTTTACATAAAGCAGAAGCCATGCAATTGTCTAAAGCGGGTCAGGATAGTTTTTTCAGAATTGAAAATGCACCCAAACCCATCATCGCCTGCGTAAACGGATTTGCCCTTGGTGGTGGATGCGAACTGGCCATGAGCTGTCATTTTAGAATTGCTTCGGAGAATGCAAGATTCGGTCAGCCCGAAGTCAATCTTGGCCTCATTCCAGGCTATGGCGGCACACAAAGATTGGTGCAATTAATTGGTAAAGGTCGCGCGCTTGAATTGTTGATGGGTGCAGGCATGATTGACGCAGCTACTGCCTTGCAATATGGTTTGGTTAATTATGTGGTGCCTCAAGAAATGCTATTACAAAAAGCTACCGAAATCTTAACGCAGATCCAATCAAAAGCCCCGCTTGCAGTGGCAGCCTGCATTACAGCAGCCAATGCCGTTTTTGACGAAAGCAAGGATGGCTTTGCAGTGGAGATCAATGCATTTGGAGATTGCTTTGAAACGTCCGACAGAATAGAAGGCACCACCGCATTTTTAGAAAAAAGAAAAGCCGTTTTTACGGGGAAATAACGCAAGAATATATTCATTAAAAAATAAACAGTATGGAATTCAGGATTGAAAAAGACACCATGGGCGAAGTGCAGGTTCCCGCCGATGTGTATTGGGGCGCACAAACCCAACGCAGTATTGAAAACTTTCAGATTGCACAAGACATCAATAAGATGCCCAAAGAAATTATTCAAGCATTTGCTTATTTGAAAAAAGCAGCAGCCCTGACCAATTTTGATGCGGGTATTTTACCCAAAGAAAAATGCGATTTGATTGCACAAGTTTGTGAGGAGATTTTAGCGGGTAAATTGGCCGATCAATTTCCCTTAGTAGTTTGGCAAACAGGCTCGGGCACACAAAGCAATATGAATATGAACGAAGTAGTGGCTTACCGCGCTCACGTGATTCAAGGTGGGGCTTTGACTGATAAAGAAAAAGCCATTCATCCTAACGACGACGTAAATAAATCACAGTCGTCTAACGACACGTTCCCCACAGCCATGCATATTGCAGCTTACAAAATTTTGTTGGAGACCACCATCCCCGGCATCACAAAATTGCGCGATACACTGGCTGAGAAAAGCAAAGCATTCATGCATGTAGTGAAGATTGGTAGAACCCATTTTATGGATGCTACGCCGCTGACCCTGGGACAAGAAATCAGTGGCTACGTATCACAACTCAACCACGGCCTTAAAGCCATCAACAATACCCTTGCACACTTGAGTGAATTGGCTTTGGGCGGCACTGCTGTTGGTACTGGCATCAATACACCAAAGGGTTATGACGTGAATGTAGCCAAGCATATTGCTGACTTAACAGGCTTGCCTTTTGTAACGGCTGAAAATAAATTTGAAGCATTGGCTGCACACGACGCCATTGTGGAAGCACATGGTGCACTGAAAACGGTGGCAGTGAGTTTGATGAAGATTGCCAATGATATTCGGATGCTATCGTCCGGACCAAGAAGCGGCATCGGCGAATTACATATACCCGACAATGAACCCGGTTCTTCTATTATGCCCGGTAAAGTAAACCCTACCCAGTGTGAAGCATTGACCATGATTGCGGCACAGGTAATGGGTAATGACGTGGCGATTAATATTGGTGGTGCTACTGGACATTTTGAATTGAATGTGTTTAAACCTGTGATGATTTACAATTTCTTGCACAGTGCTCGTTTAATTGGCGATGGCTGCGTGAGCTTCAATGATAAATGCGCAGTGGGCTTAGCACCTATTGAAGCAACTATTAAAAAACACGTGGACAATAGTTTGATGCTAGTAACTTCCTTGAATACCAAGATAGGCTATTATAAAGCTGCCGAGATTGCACAGACTGCACACAAAGAAGGAACTACCTTAAAAGAAATGGCAGTGAAATTGGGCTATGTAACACCTGAAGAATTTGATGCATGGGTAATCCCTGCAGAGATGGTTGGGGATATTAAATAGTTATTTTTTTTTCACTAGTGCTGTATCGCTTTTAAAAATGGGCACTATATATCCTCCAGTATCAATACTGGTCTTGGGCATTGTTTTTTTCAACAGTAAATAATCTGCTGCGGGCATATTTGTGCCCGCAAGAAATAAAGATTGCAAATTGCTCAAGCCCTTTAATTCTATTAGTGCTGTAGCATTGGTTTTTGTACCTACTACATTCAAATAATTTAATGCTATCAAAGTTTTCAAAGCTTTGATAGCATTGTTGTTGATATTGGAATGTTCTAAATTTAATCGCCTGAGTTCTTTACAGTTGGCAAGCTTTAACCAGTCCGTTTCTTTCATTTGCATGGCAGGCATTTTAAGCCAGATCAATTGCTTTTTTAATGAAAATAACCAGTCGATTGATTCCGCGTCTAATGATGTCAAGTTTACGCAGTTCGCAGTTAAATAGTTGCTGTTTTTTGCAACGGCTAAAATGGTGATGCCCTTTGACCGCAACCCATCTATAACAGCTGTTGGAGCTGCTGCTACCGCTTCATTTGGAAGCATCACATCGGAACCAGTTTGCGGCTCTTTCGCCATTTTTGATTGCTGCTCAATTGCTGCAAGTGCTTGTTTGATCTGAGTCGACTGTTCCAACGCCTTTGCAGGTTGATTAAAATCATGGCCAGCATTGATCCACCACTCCAATAAAACCCTTTCTCTTTCGCTCAATTGCGGCTTCCCTTTTGGAGGCATATGTTTTTCTTCTAAAGGATCTAGCAATACGCGATGATACATTTCACTGCCAACTGCATCGCCAGCTTTTATAATTTTCCCTTCTTTCCCACCTTTTAACATCCATTCTTTACTGTCTAATCTTAGTCCCCCTTTTTGTTTATTCGCCCCATGACAACCATAACATTTTTGGTGCAAGATTGGCTCAATGATGTCTGCATAAACAATTGCTTCCTGTGCATTGGGGATATTTTTTTGTGCAAGTTCCGCGTCTTTTGGATCCAATGAAATTGCTTTTGTCAAATACCCATCGCCATGGGTAAGTGTGCCTCCTAAATGTCCGGTGATGCTGATCAATACAACCATGGCAAGTGCCACATAACGGGAGGTGTTTTTGGTATTTCTGCCAATTAAGCTATAACTTAATCCGGCAAAAATGGAAACCACTATACCCATCCATCGATGCAACAATAAAGTTTGTTCGTCATACTCGCCACTATCTGCCAAAAGCCATCCAGTGATGCAGGAAGCAATGGCAGCAATACATCCAACTAGGTAAGCAATGGGAACAACCACTTCTAAAGAGGCAAATTTTTCTTTAATGGAGAGCCATTGTACTATTGCCGCAAACAATAAAATACCTATCGGCAAGTGCACCAACACCGGATGAAAACGACCAATGAATTCAGTTATCAAAAGAGTCAGATTAAAAGTTAGTTTACGATTTATGACTGATACCGCTTCCGCAACATTTGCATCATATATACATTGATGTCCCACTGATTGGCTAGTGGTTGTCTGGTATATGGTAAGGTGGGCATATAGTCGGGCGGACCAAACTCCGTCAAAATTGTCATAAAATTTGTGCCCTGATTTGTTCCATGATTTGTTCCCTGATTTGTTCCCTGATTTGTGCCCTGATTTGCGCTTTGTTTGATTTTCAATTCTATGACCTGATCCCACCATCCCAAATGCCTTTTCACCGCTGCATCCCATTCTGGTGCGCGGGGGTCATTGACCTGCGGACCTTCCGGATGTCCTATTCTTGCGTGAATATGATCAACCCTAGTGAGCACTTGTTGCACCGTATTTTCTTGGTCGTGTAATAAGGATTCGTGCACGTTGCACCAGTGCGAAATGTCGAGCGTGACGCGCATTTCAGGATGTCGGTCGATATACTGTTTGGCAATATGTGCCGCAAATAAAATTCTGGAGCGATGCGTTTCGTGGCAGATCTTTAAGCCTGTTTCTTTTGCCAATGCAATGGTATGTTGGATGATGCGATCATTTGCCTCCACAGGAAAATAATCTTTCCCAGAATGACAATTGATATACAAGGGCCTTTGCAGATTTTGTTTTGCTGCCGCATTACTCATGGCGATAAAAGCAGCCACGTGTTTTTCAGGATCTGATTCCCCAACTCCACAAAGCAATCCTATTTCTAATTGGTGTTTCTTCAATGCCGCAAATAATTCAGTCTGGGCTTCTTTGGTAGCAGGCCACCACATTTCTATGCCATCATAACCGGCAGCTTTTGCCTTTTCGCAAAAGGCATCTACCGATCCAACAAATCCCCAACTGCTGCCCATGATTTTTAAACTAAATCCTGCTGGTATTTTAAAGGCTGGCTTTACATCAGCAAATTGTAAGGCTGCATTGCCCGCCACCAATTTTTCAAAGGGTGTGATGGCCATCGCTCCCGCAGTAGAGGCCATCGACAAAAAATTTCTTCTGTTCAAATTCATATCGTGTCAATTAACAATTTCATTGATTACCCTGCCCGCTACATCCGTTAGCCTGAACGGCCTTCCTTGATAGGGATAGATCAGTTTTTCGTGGTCAAAGCCTAGTTGATTTAAGATGGTTGCTTGCACATCAAACGCCGTGGTCTTTCCACTGATGGCGGCATACCCAATTTCATCCGTCTCTCCAAAGCTCACCCCTTTTTGAATGCCGCCACCCGCCATCCACATCGTGAATGCTTCTGTATGGTGGTCGCGTCCTTTGAAAGGCATTTTCTTGCCATCTCTATTCTCTTGCATAGGTGTTCTTCCAAATTCTCCGCCCCAAACAATTAGTGTTTCCTCTAATAAACCACGTTGTTTTAAATCGAGGATCAACGCCGTGATGGGCTTGTCGATACTCTTACACTTATTGATAAATCCGTAGTCGATGGCCGACCTTTCTTCTGTACCATGACTATCCCATCCCCAATCAAATAATTGTACAAAGCGCACGCCCTTCTCCACTAATTTTCTTGCCAACAATACATTGTTTGCAAAACATTCTTTGCCGGGTTGTGTGCCGTACATATCATGAATGGAGGGTGGCTCGTCGTTGATATTCATCACATCAGGCACTGCAATCTGCATGCGATAAGCCATCTCATACTGTGCCATTCTTGAGATGGTTTCGGGGTCTTTGAATTCTTCGAATGTTTGTTTGTTCGCTTCATTGATGGCATCTATAGAAGCTTTGCGCAAATTGCGATCCATCCCCGCAGGATCTTTTACAAACAATACAGGATCACCATAACTTCTGCACTGTACGCCTTGGTAGACAGAAGGCAGAAACCCGTTTCCCCAGACACTCTTACCCGCATCAGGAAATTTTCCGCCGCTGGTGAGTACCACAAATCCGGGCAGGTTACTATTCTCAGATCCCAAACCATAAGTAGCCCATGAACCCATACTAGGCCTTCCCAAACGCGCCGATCCAGTATGCATCAAGAGTTGCGCGGGACCATGGTTAAATTGATCTGTTTGCATGGCTTTTAAAAAAGATACTTCATCCGCCACCGTAGAAAAATGCGGCAAGTGTTCTGAGATCCATGCACCAGATTGTCCGTGTTGTTTGAATGCGGCTTGCGGTCCCATCATCTTAGGTACTCCTCTTATGAATGCGAATTTTTTTCCTTCTAATAAACTAGGTGGACAATCTTGCCCGTCGAGTTTTTGCAATGCGGGTTTATAGTCAAATAATTCCAGTTGTGAAGGTGCGCCGGCCATGTGCAGATAAATGACCGACTTAGCCTTACCCACAAAATGCGGCGCTTTTGCCATGAGTGGATTGGTGTTGATGGATCCAACTACGTCTTTTGCGCCTAACCAATTGCAACCTCCTAAAATAGAACCCATGGCCATTGCACCCATACCCGTCATACAGTCTTGAAAAAAATGTCGACGCGTTTGCAGCTCCAATATTTTTTCATTGGCCTCTTTAATTAAGCGTTGGTCTTGACTATTCATACGCTAATTTTTTGTGATGAACTCATCCATATTCATCATGGCTGCAGCCACTACTATTAGTGCAGCGGTGGATGGTTGTTGGTGAACAATATTATTGCCTGTCATCTCTTTCATTCTGGTAGCATCTTTTTCGAACTGCGACAAAGCGTTTGCATACAATTTTTCAAAAGCCATGCTGGTTGCGGGTTTGATGGGCCTATGCATGGCCAGTTGGTAGCCCATTGCGATCTCTTCTTTATAATTTAGCGCAACTTTTCTTTGTATCCTCCAAGCAAAATGTTGTGCGGCTTCAACAAAAACGGAATCGTTCAATAGATTCAAAGCTTGTAATGGTGTATTGGTTCTGATTCTTCTGGGGGTACAAATTTCTCTACTCGATTCATCGAAGCTAATCATGGATGGATAGGGAGCGGATCTTTTCCAATAAGTGTACAAAGCCCTTCGATACTGATTAACACTATCACTTTTTTTCCAATAGGCCCCATTCCAGGGCGAATTCCAGATACCTTCAGGTTGAAAGGGCATGACACCGGGTCCATACATTTTTGGACTCAACAAACCCGACACAGCAAGTGCCTGATCGCGGATCTGTTCTGCTGAAAGCCTTACTCGAGGCCCCCTTGCATAAAATTTATTGGTAGGATCTTTTTCAATGCCTTCTTTATTTAAATTAGACGCTTGTTGATAAGTGGCACTCATCAGTATTTCTTTGAGCAACTTTTTTACATCCCATTGATAGTTGTTCATCAGGGTCCAAGCCAGGTAGTCGAGTAGTTCACGATGCGTAGGTGGTATACCCTGTGTGCCCATATCTTCCAGTGTTTCCGCAATACCCACGCCAAAAAATTGTTCCCAGATCCTGTTCACAATGGTTCTGGAAACGAGTGGATGTTGTTTGTTGGTTAACCACATGGCCATCCCTAAACGATTGTTGGGTGCATCGGTAGGCATTGTGCCAAGTGCAGCAGGAATATTTGCAGTCACCATTTTTCCTTTCACCAACCAGTTACCCCGCACAAACACATGAGTGGGCCTTTGCATGAATGCAGGGTTCTCCATCATTACAGGGGTTTTGGTCAATTCTTTTGCCTGAATCAATTCATTGAATTGTTTGTATGCCGAATCGTATCCTTTCAAACCCTTACCTGGAAAGGGATTGGTGAGGTAGAACCAGTCGAATCGCATGCCAGTTTCTTCTGGTGTTTGCAATTGTGGATTGGAATAACTAAAGTAAATATTGTGTTTACCCTTGGTGGGTAGCAGTGCAAGCTTGCCAATATTCCAGCCATTTTTTGTTTGCGGTACTTGCATGGTGGCAAGCAATGGTCCGTTGGGTTGATCGATATGAATTTTCCAAACGCCCCCAGGCTTTTCGCTTGTAAAACGAAAAATTAATTCGCTGGTATTTTGTAAGTCCACTTGTTGCAAACGTGCTGTTGCATGGTTGCGCAGAACCAACCACTTAGTATCTGCCAGTGCGCTATTGCTGAGTGAATCGGCTTGGATGGAATTGATGGCGGGTTGACCAGTCTTGATAAATAAACTCAATTCTTTTTCGCGAGTTGGCGCGTTTTGATGCATCCAATTTTTAAGTGCCACATAGCGCAAACTATCCTTGCCATGAAACTCGCGCAGCACGGGGTATTCATCGTAAGTGTCTTCGTCGCGCGAGTTATTATAAAAAGCCAGAAAGCGATAATATTCTTCGTGACGAAATGGATCATATGGATGGCTATGACATTGTACGCAGGCAAAGCTGGTGCTCATCAATGCTTCCCAAGTTGTGTTCACGCGATCAATCACTGCAGCGGTTCTAAACTCTTCGTTGTCGGTACCGCCCTCGTCATTGGTCATGGTATTGCGCTGAAATGCAGTGGCAATATAATTGGCGTCAGTTGGGTTGGGGAATAAATCGCCAGCTAGTTGTTCAATTAAAAATTGATCGTAAGGTTTGTTCTCATTAAAAGATTGGATAAGCCAATCGCGGTAACGCCAGATATTTCTGGAATCATCTCTTTCATATCCTTTGGTATCAGCATAGCGCGCTAGGTCCATCCACATACCCGCCCATTTTTCTCCATAGTGTTCATTCGCTAATAAATCATCCACCAATTGTTCGTAAGCATTGCTATGGCTGGAGTTCAGGTATTTTGTGGCGATGGCATCTGGTGCAGGTAATCCAATTAAATCCATGCTCACCCTTCTCAATAAAATAGATTTATCTGCCCTGCTGGATGGCGTCAATCCGATTGCTTTGATTTGTTGAAAAATGTATTGGTCGATATTTTGCTGTACCCATTGAGGTCTTCCACCCAATCCCAAAAAACCCGTTTTGTTTTCTGGTACTATTGGTTTTTCCACAGGAATATATGCCCAGTGATTGCCCCATTCAGCGCCTTGATTAATCCATGTTTTTAAGGTCTTGATTTCTTTATCAGAAAGTGGCGGATGCTTGTAGGGCATCCGTTCTTCGGGGTCATTCAATGAAAGTCGCCTAATCATTTCACTATGCGCCGCATCGCCAGGAATGATAGCGGGCTTACCCGATTTATTGATGGCCAATGCTTCTGAGCGAAACAACAAACTAAATCCGCTTTGTCTTTTTACGCCACCATGACAAGTAATACAGTTTTTATTCAAAATGGGCTTGACATCTGTATTATAATCCACCTTGCGCTCATAAAACAAGCTAGTAACCGTAATAGCACCAATGATCAAAAACAATAAAATCCAATAATACTTAGGCAAGCGCATGCAAGAAGATTGAATTTTAAAGTTATCCTAAAAAACTTTTTTTCCGCCAACAAATGTTCCCGTCACTTTAGTAGTTAAAATCTTGTGTTCCGCCACCTGCATCAAATCTTGATCCAACATAATAAAATCTGCTTTTTTACCCGCTTCTAAACTACCTACTTCTTTTTCTAGAAAACTTGCTTTGGCAGCCCAGATGGTCATGCCGCGAATGGCTTCTTTTCTGGTCAGTGCATTCTCCATTTGAAATCCTGTTGCGGGATATCCTTTGGCGTCTTTGCGCGCAACAGCTGCTAGAAATGTTTTGAAGGGTGAAATGTCTTCAACAGGAAAATCGGTTCCCAGCGGCATCCAACCATTTTGTTGCAATAATTCTTTGAATGCATAGCCGCCTTTGAGGCGTTCTTTTCCCAGCCGCTCTTCCGCCCAATACATATCACTGGTAGCGTGTGTGGGTTGCACTGATGGTATAATATTCACCGCGCCAAATAAGTTGAAATCGCTAGGATTCACTATCTGAGCGTGTTCTATGCGCCAGCGTCTGTCGTTTCCGGGTTGCAAGTATTTGTTGTAGATCTGTAAGATGGCCCTGTTGGCACTATCTCCAATAGCATGGGTACACATTTGAAATGGACTGGCAGATAAAACTTTTGCTACTGAATCGTAGTGGGAAAGGTTGCTCAATAGAAAACCCGACCAGCCTCCTTTATCACTATAAGGTGCCAACAAACAGGCACCCCTACTGCCTAGTGCACCATCTGCATAAACTTTAAAACCATTAACAGATAATTTATCTGTTTTCAGTGGACCAGATTTCAAATACCTAGAAAGGTTCTCTTTGTTATCACTCAGCATCACATACAATCGCATATCCAGCTTGCCAGATTTTTGTAAGGCATCAATGGCATCCACATCGTCATAGCCTAAACCGCAATCGGTGATAGTGGTGAGCCCTTGTTCAAAACAATTTTTTTGTGCGGCTGCTAACCACATCGCATAAGTATCGTTAGTGGCATCGGGAATTTGATCGTATACGGCATCGTCGGCATTGTCAATGAGTACCCCCGTTAATTTTCCATCTTTTGTTTCAATGGAACCGCCAACAATGGATTGTCCAGCTACAATTTTAGCCAAGTCCAATGCTTGTTGATTGGCAATAGAAGCATGTCCGTCTACCCTTGTCAATACTACCGGTAAGTTTGGAAATGCTTGATTGAGCAAAGCATTGGTTGGAAAGGTTTTTCCCGGCCAACGATTCTGATCCCACCCACGACCTTGAATCCATGTTAAGTCGGGATGCGCTGCAGCAAAGGCTTTCACGCGATCAACCGCTTCTTCGAAACTGTTGGTACCAAAGAGGTCTACTTGAAATAAGGACTTTCCATATCCCACAAAATGTGCGTGTGCATCAATGAATCCGGGGTAAATAGATTTACCTCCAGCATCTATATTTTCAGTTGCTTGATATTTGTTATTGATTTCATCGTTCGTACCAACAGCCACAATTTTTCCGTCTTTAATGGCCATTGCTTCGGCCACAGAAAAACTGCTATCCACCGTATAAATTTTTGCATGGTGTAGAATGGTAGTTACTTTGTTGGAGGTGCAAGAAGCAACTGACAAACATAAAAGAAGGGGGAATAATATACGCATTGAAATGATTTAGCACTAAAGCTAACTTATTTCAGTAATTCACAAGGTTTCAAACCCGTATGCTTTTTAAACGCTGCGGAGAAATGTGAGATAGAAGAATATCCCAACAAAGAAGATACATCGGTTACACTCAAGCCTTTCTCGTACAAGAGGTATTTGGCGTGCTCCATTCTTTGTTGTTGGTAAAAATCGAAAATGGTGGTGCCGAAGATCTCTTTGAAACCCTTCTTCACATAACATTCGTTCATGGCCACTTTCTTACTCAATTCCTTGATGGTAATAGGGTCGCCAATATGTTGTAATAAAATTTCTCTTGCTTGATAGATGCGATCACGACCGCTTTCGTCGGCCAAAAACTTGCACTGAAAACCGCCTTCTTTTTCTTCTACCAAACACTCCAAACTATACAACAACAATTCGTGCACTTTTGAATTCACAAAAATGTTTTCCATGGAACCTGTATAGCTATGGTTCAAAAGCGCGTCCAATACATTGCGTTTGCGCATGCATACAGGAAACACTTTGGTAAATGCATTGGGATATTTAAACGCTAGTACTTCGTCTTTGTGGTTGCTCAATTTTACATTGTGCACAAACTGATTCAAGAAACTGGCCGTAAAATGAAAATTAAATACGTCAACCGTTTGTTGTTTTCCTGAACAGTTGTTGGTGGGCAATTGATTACACTGACCACAACTCCTTTCTTCGCAATAACGATTACCCGTGCTGCAATAACGTAGCTCTAAATAGTTTTCATCGGGCTTTTTGGGATTGTAATGGTACACCATCATACCCGTGTCTTCCGCCACCCAAGGGTGTTGGGCATAGTACCTGCGGATATTGTACTGGATGGAGCCCGGAATCTTTTGTTCTTTTTCGTGCAGGAGGTCCATACTCGGGTCAATCCCGTTTTTATGTGCCAACTTTAATATGTCCATCACTTGTACCATTCAGCCGCGAAATTAATGTATAAACATCTATTTTTCGGGATTTGATTGTTAAACTCCGCTTTTTCTACACAAACGATTGCGTTTGGGCCATTAAACATCTTAGATAAGTGGATAAATAGGCTTGTTGAATGCCCCTTCCCGCCTATATTTTCATTAACTTCGCCCACTTGCATTTTTTATCATTAAATAAGGCTGAGTAAGAACCTATGACCACAGAACAACAGACTAGTAACGACGAACAAAATAAGAATTACGGTGCCGATAGTATCCAGGTGTTAGAAGGCTTGGAAGCAGTTAGAAAAAGACCCGCCATGTATATTGGCGATATTGGCGTGAAAGGCTTGCACCACTTGGTATACGAGGTAGTGGATAACAGTATTGATGAAGCGCTTGCTGGCTATTGTAAAAATATTTTAGTCCATATCCACGAAGACAATTCCATCAGTGTACAAGACGACGGCCGCGGTATCCCCACTGCCATGCACACCAAAGAAAAGCGCTCTGCCTTGGAAGTGGTGATGACTGTGTTGCACGCGGGTGGTAAATTCGACAAAAACACGTACAAGGTTTCGGGCGGATTGCACGGTGTGGGTGTGAGTTGCGTAAATGCACTGAGCACTAAATTGCTGGTGAACGTTCACCGTGAAGGAAAAATCTTTGAACAGGAATACCGCATTGGGGTTCCTCAATACGCAGTTAGAGAAGCAGGTACTAGCGACAAAACCGGTACCAGGGTTCATTTCTGGCCCGATTTAACCATCTTTCAAGAATCGGTGTATAAAAGAGAAATCTTAGAAGGCCGTTTAAGAGAGCTTTCTTTCTTGAACAGACGCATCCGTATTACCCTTACCGATTTACGCGAATTAGACGAAGCTGGTGTAGCTTATAGCAAAGAATTCTATAGCGAAGGCGGGATTGTTGAATTCGTGGAAATGCTAGACAGAAACGGCAACCGCACCCCATTAATTCCGAATCCTTTATATGTGGATGGGCACGACGAAGCGTCTAATGTGGCAGTAGAAGTGGCCCTAACCTATAACGACGATTTCAAAGAACATATCTTCTCTTACGTTAACAATATCAATACCATTGAAGGCGGTACCCACGTTACAGGTTTCCGCCAAGCTTTGACCAGGGTTTTCAAAACCTATGGCGATAAGCAAGGCTTGTTTGAAAGGGCTAAAGTGACTATTGAAGGTGACGATTTCAGAGAAGGCCTCAGCGCCATCATCTCCGTGAAAGTGCCTGAGCCTCAGTTTGAAGGTCAGACTAAAACAAAATTGGGTAATAGTGAAGTGAGCGGGATTGTTCAAACCACGGTGGCGCGTGCCTTAGAAGCTTTCTTGGAAGAAAATCCGCGTGAAGCCAAAAACGTGATCTCTAAAATTATCCTCGCCGCCCAAGCCCGTGTTGCCGCTAAAAAAGCACGCGATATGGTTCAGCGTAAAACGGTGTTGAGTGGTGGTGGATTACCCGGCAAACTAGCCGATTGTTCTGAACGCGACCCAGAAAAATGTGAGTTATACTTAGTAGAAGGAGATTCGGCAGGTGGAACCGCTAAACAAGGTAGGGATAGAAGCTATCAAGCCATCCTTCCTTTACGCGGTAAAATCCTGAACGTAGAGAAAGCCATGGAGCACAAGATCTACGAAAACGAAGAGATTAGAAATATGTACACGGCTCTGGGTGTTACAGTAGGTACCCCTGACGATCCTAAAGCACTGAATATTGTAAAACTGCGTTACCACAAACTGATCATCATGACCGATGCCGACGTGGACGGATCGCATATCGCTACCCTGATTCTGACCTTCATTTTCCGTTATATGAAAGAGCTGGTTGAACAAGGATATGTGTACATCGCGCAGCCACCTTTATACCTTGTTAAAAAGGGAAAAGAGCAAGAATATGCGTACAATGAAGAGCAACGCAGGTATTGGATTGAAAAGCTCGGTGGAGGCAAGGACGACTCTGTAAGTACCCAACGTTACAAGGGTTTGGGTGAGATGAACGCCGAACAATTGTGGGAAACTACTATGGACCCCACTCGTAGAACCCTTAAACAGGTTACGATTGACAGCGCATTTGAAGCCGACCGCATTTTTAGTATGTTGATGGGCGACGAAGTGGCTCCACGCCGCGAATTCATTGAAACCCACGCTAAATACGCCAAGATTGACGTATAGTTTTTTAGCCCCTTATAACAACCATTTTAGATACAAAAGAGCCAGATTTTACGTCTGGCTCTTTGCATTTTAAGCCCATTTTTAGACCTAGCCCAATGTGGATTAGTTCTGAGGCCCTTTCAAGGCTATTGTGTAAATATTTGGTAGCTTGTGCCTGATTAAAGCCATGATTTTTCACTAACAATTAAATTCTAAAAAATGGACACTTCAAAAATGATTAAAGCATATTGCCTTAAAACCAAAGAGAAAAACGTGCCTATGCAAGACGCTACCATTACCAAAACCGCTAAAGGTGGTTATATGGCTGGTGGTCATGATGGAAAAGGTAATAAAATGGCTGCTATCATGAGCGAAGCAAAAGCATTGCAAGCAATTGCGGATGGTGTTGCTAAAAAAGGATTCTAAATGATTTAAGTGCCGGCGATGGATTCCATTGTCGGCACAACTTTTTGGTGCATCCTTTCTAGGAAGACCCGCATGGCTTCCATTGTTTTTACATCGTCTACTACTAGCAAAAACATTTTTCCTGCCTGCTTTAATCTTGCTTTATTGGTGCCCGTTTGTAAATAAGCCAATACATTTTTAAACAAGGCTGATTCAAAATAAGGCGAATCGGGCCGATTGATAAAATAACACCTCAGCGTATTATCTTTCAAGCTCATTTTTTCAAAGCCCAATTGCACCGCCAACCACCTACACCTTACCGTGATAAATAAATCCGCAACCTGCGGTACCATTGGTCCGAAGCGATCTATCATTTCTTCATTGAAAGCAGTTAGTTCTACTTCATTTTCACAACTATCTAATCGCGTGTACAAACTCAATCTTTCTGTTACACTATCTACATAATTATCAGGGATCAAAATTTCCAAATCTGTATCAATGGTACAGTCTTTTACAAAATCGTCCTGTTTACTAATCTCGTCTTTGAACAATTCTTTGAACGATGTTCTCTTCAATTCACGAATAGCTTCTTCTAAAATTTTCTGGTACATTTCAAATCCAATCTCGGCCATAAAACCACTCTGTTCGCCCCCCAACATATTGCCCGCACCTCGGATATCCAAATCGCGCATGGCTATCTGAAACCCAGCACCCAAGTCACTAAACTGTTCCAAGGTTTGCAATCGCTTGCGTGAATCGGTGGGTAAGGAACTTAGTGGCGGTCCTAATAAATAACAAAACGCCTTCCGATTACTCCTGCCTACCCTACCCCTTAACTGGTGCAAATCGCTCAGACCGAAGTGATGGGCATTATTGATCATGATGGTATTTACATTAGGAATATCTACGCCACTCTCTACAATATTTGTGCACACCAACACATCATACTTACGATCTATAAAGTCTAAGATTCTTTCTTCTAATTCGTGTCCTTCTAATTGTCCGTGTGCAAAGCCAATACTCAAATCCGGACAAAGTCCCTGTATCATTGCGCACATTTCAGGCAGTCCCATTACGCGATTATGAATAAAGAACACCTGACCACCGCGTTCCGTTTCATAATAGATAGCCTCCCGAATAAAATCGTCATTAAATACGTGCACTTCCGTTTGAATAGGTTGTCTATTAGGAGGTGGCGTATTCATGATGCTCAGGTCGCGCGCGCCCATTAAACTAAATTGCAGTGTTCGTGGAATGGGGGTGGCAGTAAGGGTTAGGCAGTCCACATTTGTTTTGAGTGTTTTCAATTTCTCTTTATGTCCCACGCCAAATTTCTGTTCCTCATCAATGACCATGATGCCGAGGTTCTTGAATTTTACTTCCTTACCCAATAAGCCATGGGTACCAATGATGATGTCTATTTTTCCTTCTTCTAAACGTTGTAAGGTTTCCTTTTTTTCTTTGGCCGATTTGAATCGATTGATATAATCTACGGTTACCGGAAAGTCTTTCAACCGATCTTGAAATGTTTTATAATGTTGAAAAGCCAAGATAGTTGTAGGTACTAATATAGCAGCCTGTTTACCATCTACACAAGTCTTGAATGCCGCTCGGATGGCTACTTCCGTTTTACCAAAACCCACATCGCCACAAACCAATCTATCCATGGGCGAAGGGCTCTCCATGTCTTTTTTTACATCGGCAGTGGCCTTGCTTTGATCGGGTGTATCCTCATAAATAAAAGAGGCTTCCAACTCCGTTTGCATATAGGTATCTGGTGTATGCGCAAAACCTTCTTGTGCTTTTCTTTGTGCGTATAATTTGATGAGGTCGAAGGCTATTTCCTTGACCTTGGTTTTTGTTTTTTCTTTCAGTTTATTCCAAACATCAGATCCTAGTTTACTGATCTTGGGAACGGTACCTTCTTTACCAGAGTACTTAGCTATTTTGTGGAGTGAATTGATATTCACATACAGGATATCGCTGTCTTTATAAATGATTCTAACGGCTTCTTGTACTTTGCCATTGATCTCAATTTTTTGTAGGCCACTATAGGTTCCCACGCCGTGGTCCATATGGGTCACGAAATCGCCAGGTTGCAGGTCGCGCAGTGTTTTCAAGGTCAGTGCCTTGTTTTTATTATAGGCTTGTTTAACCTTGTATTTGTGGTATCGTTGAAAGATTTGGTGATCTGTATAACAAATCACTTTCAGGTCTTCATCAATAAATCCTTCGTGTATGCTGGTTGCTACAGGTACAAACTGAATGTCTGTTTGTAAGTCGGCAAAGATGCTGCTTAAACGCTCCAGTTGTCGGGGTTGTTCTGCAAAAATATAGAGGCTATATTTAGCCGCTTCGTGTGCCTTCAAATCTTTGATCAACAAATCGAATTGTCTGTTGAAACTTGGTTGCACACGCGTTTTAAAAGCCAGTTCATAGGTGGCTAAATGTGGCTTGTATCCAAACTCAACAATATCTCTACTAACCAATAAATCTTGGATGGTTTCCGCGCGCACGAAATCTTCCTGCGTAACAATTTTCACCACGCGCTCATCGTCTTCTTCCTCTTGATTATTCATGCGTAAGCCCGATGCAATCATGCTCAAAAAACCGTCCAGGTCTTCTTGTTGATGGGCTATTTTTTCTGCAATTACGTCCCAGTCCTTCAGCCACACAATGGTATTTTCAGGAAGGAATTCGAGCAAAGAAACCTTATCGCCCGTTTCAAATTGTGTCTCCACATTAGGAATAATATTTACCTGCAACAGTTTCCTTTCACTCAACTGGCTTTCGGGGTCGAAGATGCGAATGCTGTCTACTTCATTGCCAAATAACTCAACCCGATAGGGCTTTTCATTGCCATAAGAATAGATATCCAAAATTCCACCACGTAAGGCAAACTGTCCGGGTTCATACACAAAATCTGTTCGGTCAAATCCATACATGACAAACAATTCCATCAAGTTATTGAGGTTGATGGTTTCGTTTACTTTGATGTGGATGATATTACCTGTGAGCGTTTTAGGTAGCACCACTTTCTCAAACAAGGCTTCGGGATAAGTAACAATTATTTTCTTATTCCCACCACCTGCTAATTTGGTTAGTGCCTCTGTGCGCAACATCACGTGCGAACTATTCAGTAGGCGGAAATTCTTTCTGTTCTTAAAAGAGGAAGGGAAATAAAATAGGTCTAAAGCATTGGTGAGGTTTTCCAACGTATTCTGGAAATAGGCGGCTTCCTCCGCGTCGTTCAAAACCACCAAGTGGTTGAGTGTTACACAGGAGGGATGCATGAACACGGAACTCACGATAAATTCTGCGCTACTGCCCTGTAAATTTTGTAGAAAAATTTTCTGGATGTCGTTTCCAGGGCCGCGTTGGGCAATAGAAAGCCTGTCCGCCAGTTCAATTAGGCGGGGGGCTTGCTGGTATTGCTCTAACAATGCGCCAATATTCATAACTTCATCACTAGGAAAAGTATTTGGTCCCTTTCCATTTCGGGGGGCAAAGATACAGTTGTAACCATTAACTAGCCCCAATTAGTAAGTTCAATTCCAGTAAATGGTTAATTTTGATTCTATGTTAAGAATTTTTTTTGGATTTGTTTTATGGCTTGGATTTTCAACAGGTATTGTTGCGCAGGTAATTACCAATAAAGACTTATTGGAAACGGCTTCGCGCAATTATCGTGCTTTGGAAGAAACCAACTATACCAAGGCTTTAAAAATGGCCAAAGAAAAAGGTTGGGATCTTATCATCCAGTCTTCCAACGGCAGAAAGGGAAAGCTGGTGGGTATTGATGCGCAAGGCCATCCCAAATACTATATCACCCAAAATAATACCATTGCAGCGGCTACTACAAGCACCAATCAATTATGGCCGGGTGGCAGGACTGGATTGAATTTGAGCGGATCAACTGCTGCCCTTAAAAATAAATTAGCCCTCTGGGATGAAGGCAAAGTATTATCCTCGCATATTGAATTTGCGGGTAGGATCACGCAAAAAGATGCCGCTACTGCTATGTCCGATCACGCCACCCATGTAACGGGCACACTGATAGCTTCTGGCGTAAACCCACTTGCAAAAGGAATGGCATTTGGAATACAAGGTGCTTTGGCATTCGACTTCGACAACGACTTCTCCGAAATGTTTGCCGAAGCCTCCTCCCTTCTTTTATCCAATCATTCCTATGGCATTATAGCGGGATGGAATTTCAATGCCAGTTTTGGTAGGTGGGAGTTTTGGGGTAGGGCGAATGAGACGGAAGATTACAAATTTGGCTTCTATAGTGAAGACGCGCAATTGATGGATAGCATTGCCTACAATGCCCCCAACTATTTAATGGTAAAAGCAGCGGGTAATAATCGGTCTTATTCCGGACCGGCAGTTGGAGAAACTTATTATCGTTTTAATAGTACCGATCAGATGGTGAATGCTGGACCAAGACCCACAGGCATCAGCAGCAATAATGCCTATGGTTCCATTGCATGGGACGCCAATGCTAAAAATATTTTAACTGTTGGAGCAGTAGAAGGATTGCCCAGTGGATATGTGCAAAAAGAAGACGTAGTCATGACTAAATTTAGTAGTTGGGGGCCCACTGATGATGGCAGGATTAAACCCGATGTAGTTGCTGATGGTGTTGCTGTTTTATCTACCAATGCAAATACCAATAGTAGTTACGATGCGCGCAATGGCACTTCGCACGCAGCTCCTAACGCATCTGGTTCATTGTTGTTGTTACAAGAATATTGGTCCAAGTTAAAAACAGGTGCCTTTATGCGGTCCGCTACCTTAAAGGGTTTGGCCATTCATACCGCTGATGAATCTGGTATTTCGGCCGGACCAGATTACACTTTTGGATGGGGCCTCCTCAACGTTGAAAAATCGGCCGCAATGATTACTGCAGCACTGCCTTCCAATAATGGCAGCAGCAGCAATCATTTGATCTACGAAAATTCCTTGAACAACGCACAAATATTTACTACAACAGTTGTGGCTACGGGTAAAGAACCTTTATCGGCAACCATCAGCTGGACCGACCCCAAGGGTAGCGTTGAAACAACCAATCTATTAAACAATCCTGCCAAGAAATTGGTGAACGATTTAGACATTCGAATTACCAAAGGAACCAGTGTTTATCAGCCATGGATCTTAGACCCTTCCTTCCCCGCAGCCGCGGCTACAAAGGGCGATAATACAAGGGATAATGTAGAAAAAGTATGGGTGGATAGTACGGTACCCGGACAATCCTATACCATTACCATTACCCATAAAGGCAGTTTAAATAGAAATATTCCACAAGCTTATTCTTTGTTGATTAGTGGAACGGGCGGATTGGCTTATTGTGCTTCCGCATCTACAACAACTGCAGGTGCAAAAATTGATAGTGTACTCATAGGCGCTATCAAATATGGCAATCCATCGGGATGCACTAGCTATACCAATGCTACCCATTTAACCGCCACTATAGAAACTTTACAAAACATTCCCATCACCATAAAAACTGCCACCTGTGGGGCTAGTACCAATGCAAGGATTGCCACAGTGTATGTAGATTTCAATCAAAATGGCGTCTTTGAAACGAGTGAAAAAATGGCGCAAAGTGCGGCGTTAACAAGCGCCACAGGATCCTTTACTGGTAGCATTTCCACGCCAGCTGGATTAGCAGTTGGTTCCATTTATTTAATGCGTGTGATTGTACAAGAAACCAGCAATGCCGCTGATATCAATGCCTGTGGAATTTATGGTAATGGAGAAACGGCCGATTTCCGTTTGCGCGTGGTGGAATCATCGAACGACTTAAGCATCTACAATGTCATTACACCCATTTCTGGTAACTGTGCCAACGACCAACAATATGTAACGGTGGCTATTAAGAATAATGGTAAGGTTAGTCAACAGAACTTTCCCATTTCCCTCACGGTACTCAATGGTAGTGCCATCATGATCTCTGTCACCTCTGTTTTTAAAGCAAGTATTGCGCCATTGGCAACAGCTACCTACACTTTTTCATTGCCCTTTAATGCCATTGCTGGCAGCACTTATCATATAACAACTACGGTAAACTTACTAGGCGACCAAGTGCTTAGTAACAATGGGAATACCGTGGCCGTATTGATGGCTGCCAAACCTGCTGCTCCAACTGGCACTGCTACTTTTTGCAATGCGAATACACTCTTAAATGTGACCAATCCATCATTGTCATCCAACTATTTTTGGTACAACACAGCCACTGCAACTACGGCATTTGCCACGGGCCAGACGGTATCGATTCCAACTGTTCCTGGTAACACAACTTTTTATGTAGGAAAAGAAGCAAGGGGTACCGTAGGACCAGCAAATAAAATGGTGTTCCCGAGTGGGGGATATGATGCTTATTCGGGAAACTATATCAATTTTACGAATACCGTACCCCTTACCATTGAAACGGCTAGGCTCTATATTGGCAATCCGGGTACCATCAAATTTATTGTGGCAGATTATGAAGGATTGGATGGTAATGGTGGTTATTTATATACTGAACTGGCATCAAAAACCATCTCCGTTTTTGCCACCACACCAACACCAGCACCGGGTGCCGTATCGGGTAACAATGCCTCAGATACGGGAGCCATCTTTTATTTGAATCTTCCGGTAGCTTCCACTGGAAATCATATCATTATTATAGAATGTGCTGATGGAGCAACCATCTTTAGAAACAATAGTATCAGTACCAACCCTTATCCATTTAGTTTGCCCAGTGTCATTTCCATTACGGGAAATAGTGCTGCAACTGTGGCGAACCCTAATAATTACAAATCATTTTATTACTTTTTTTATGATATGCGTGTGAATACGGGCGACTGTATTAGTGATAGAACCGAAGTAGTTGCAAGCAGTATTGGCAATCCAGCAATAACACGTGTGGGCGATTCTTTGGTGAGCAATATCGCAATAGGCAATCAATGGTATTTGAATGATACCACCATCAATGGTGCTACCGGTAAATCGTATAAACCAATATTACCCGGACTGTATAAAACTTTGGTAACCGATGCGGGAGGATGTGTTAAAACATCCAATACCATCAGTTTTGGCAACATTACAGAAACACCCATGGTATTGAGGGTGTATCCCAATCCTAATGATGGCTACTTTTTGGTGAAGTTTGAGACCACGGTACAAAACGATTATAGTCTGGATGTGTTCAGTGCACAAGGAAAAAGGATTTATTACAAATCCTATCCTGGATTTATAGGGCGGTTCTCAAAGATTGTAGACCTAGGCCACCAGACGCCGGGAGTTTACGTAGTTACGGTAAGGGTGAATGGACATTCCTATTCACAGAAAATTATTATCTTAAATTAACCTGAAACAAATTGCGACTGTTTTTGTTGTTGAACTAATCTTTATCTTAGACAAATAATACCAATAGCACATGAAAAAAGGGTTCTTCTTTTCTTTATTGACAGTCGCGTGTATTTCAATGGGCATTGTATGGCAGGCTGGTGGATTTGATTTTGAGCAAGAAAAGAAGGTGAAAAATAAATCATTCAGTGAGGAAGGAGAAGCGAGTGAAAATACTCCGGGTAGTCACGCAATCATGTCGGCAGCGCGCATCAAGTATGAATATGACATGTTAAAAGATCCGGCTACAGGAAAGATTCCCAAAAATATTTATGCAGCCGAGATGAGGCAAGCAATGAGCTTGCCTGTTTCACTTGATCCACGTTCTGTGCGCAATGGCGTTGTAAGAACGGCGAATGGTGTAACCACTCCAACCAGTAATGTGTATTTACCAGCAGGTCCCAATAATTATGCGGGTAGAACAAGAACATTGGTATTCGACAAAAGGTATAATGGAACAACAAATAGAGTGATCATATCAGGAGGTGTGAGTGGTGGAATTATGCGATCGGCTGATGGTGGGCAAACTTGGACTTTGGTAACCCCTAGTCAACAAATCCATAGCTTAACTGCATTGGCACAGGACACAAGAACTGGTTCAGAAAATATTTGGTACGCAGGAACTGGAGAGCGAGGTGTATCCAACTCTGCTAGTGCTATTGGGGCTTTTTTTTATGGTAATGGTGTTTTCAAGTCAACCGACAATGGAGTCACTTGGTCTCCTTTAACCAGTACCCAAAGCACTTTAGAAAGCTTTAATAGTGCGTTTGATTTGATTGATAAAATTGTGGTGCATCCCGTTACAGGTGATGTGTATGTAGCTGGTCAAAATACGATACAACGTTCTCAAAATGGAGGAACATCTTGGACAGCGGTTAAAGGAACTTTAGGTGGAAATGTATTAACTGGAAATACGGATATAGTGATTACAAGTAATGGATCTAAAATGTATGCATCCTTTCATTTGAGAAATTCATTTGGCACAGGTGGAACAAGTACGGATAGAGGCGTTTGGGAATCTACTTCTGGTGATGCAGGTAGTTGGACAGCTATAGCAGGACAAGTAGCAAATACTCCAGAAGGCTTTAAACAAAACCTTCAAACGGAATCTTCGGTTAGCTCTTTTTGGGGAAGGGTGGTATTACAATTAGCCCCTTCTAATAACAATATCTTGTACGTATTGTATGAAAATGGATTGGAACAAGCGAGTCCCAATTTTTCGCCTGAAGTAGATCTCTTTAAATATGAAATTATTGGGTCAACTGGAACATGGACCAATCTTTCTTCTAACATGCCTGTTGGAACTTCCGTAATTACAACAGGATTGAATGTTCAAAATGCTTATAATATGACATTGGCAGTAAAGCCCAATGATCCGAATATGGTTTTTGTTGGAGGAACCAATATTTTTCGTTCTACCAATGGCTTTGCCAATACAAGCAATAGTAAAATGATTGGTGGTTATTTAAATGATGGTTCACACCCCGACATGCATGGATTGGTCTTTGACCCTACCAATAGCAATCGTGCCTATTTGATCAACGATGGTGGTATACATATCACTCAGGATATAACGGCTACAACGGTTGCATGGTTGAATGCACCTAATTATCGTACCATTCAATATTATTTTGTGTCCCTTGATCCTGAAACTGGAAAAAATAATTTTATAGGAGGCGCGCAAGACAATGGTACTTGGTATCGGGATGCGTCTTTGAATCTGGGAGCAAGACCTAGCTATAGGCCTGGAGTGGACGACTATGAACCGCTTTTTGGTGGTGATGGGGTTGCAGTTGATATTGCAAAAATCAATGCAGGACAGCAGTTCATGTATTATGGAACCTATTCTGGAGCGCTAAATAGAGATGAATTATTGGACTATGCCAATTATCCAGGTGGAAGAATTAGGCCAAGGGTTTCTGAGTTAATCGGGGATGGTACAGGAAGTGGCTGGGGCGATTTTGTCACTTATTACAAATTGAGTAATGCCAATTCAGAAGTGCTATTCTATGCGAACTTTTATAACCTATTTAGAACTACTGCTGCAAAGTCTGTTGATAGTACCAATTGGACTAAAATGACAGGCGTTGAAATTGCTACCAATACGGGAAGTAGTACCCCAGTTTCGATTAAGACAATGGATTTTTCATGGGGACCTTATACCACCAGTCATGTGATGTATTATGGCACCAGTGGAGGAAGGGTATTTAGATTGAATGACTATGCCAATGCGCCTGCTTTAACGATTCCGGTTGACATTTCACCTGCCGGTATTACTGGCAATGTGATTGATATTGCGGTGAACCCCAATGACGATAATGAAATAATGGTTGTGGTGTCTAATTATGGGGTGAATTCTATTTGGTGGTGCTGGAATGCAAAGAGTGCTACGCCTAGTTGGTCAAATGTAGAAGGAAATTTGACACTGCCTTCTATTCGTTCTTGTGCAATTGTGGTGAAAAAAGAAGGGGGACTTCCTGTTACCGAATATTATGTAGGAACTTCTGTTGGATTGTACACCACTGCAAAAATTGGTACAACAATGGGCACGGGTGGAAGTGGCTCTATAGTATGGTCTCGCGAGGGTGCCAGCGTGTTAAATTTTGCCGTAGTTTCCTCACTAGATTATCGCCCAGAAGACAATACTTTATTGATAGGCACCCATGGTAATGGCATGTTTTATACGGTGATTGGCTCTCCTAATTTTACCCCGAATGTGGCTACTGCTATTGCCGCCCCAATTGTGAACGATAAGAACTTTGTGAAAGTATATCCTACTGTTGGTACAGGTTATTATCAATACGGTCAAGGTACTATCACTGGCATTAGGATGATGCAAATTCAAGTGTACAATATGGCTGGTCAAGCGGTCTATCAAAGCATGGTCAACTATGGCTCTGGAAATATTCCTTTAACCCATTTACCCGCAGGAACCTATGTAGTACAGATTACCAGCGATAATAAGAAATACCAAACCCTTCAAAAAGTCATTAAACAATAATTGTAGTATATGCAAAAGCTTTTTATTTCTGGATGTTTACTTTTCCTTGGATTCAATCTTATAGCACAAAATACACCTGCAATAAAACCATCTTTGAAGTTGCAGGCATTTGAACAATATTTTATTAGTGGGGTGGCATCAAGTAGTTCTATTATTGAAGTGGGCGATAAAGAAATACCCATAACACCAAAGAAAAATGAACCCCAATATTTTATTTATCTTATAGCCAATAAAGTGCCTTATATCAAAATTGAAAGGGTCTGGATCAAACAAAAATTATACACTGCAACCATTTTAAAAATAACACAGAAGCCAGTAGTACTCAAAAACGGAAAGTTTTCAGATACTTTAATTAAGTATACGGATGAAGCCGTTTGGCAGTTAACGCTCAAAGGCCCAGACAGCTCTAATATTAAACCCAAAAAAGACATCTCTAAACTTGTAGCAGCCAATGAATTGGTGCTTCGTTTGAATGACAAAAATGGCAAGCTATATACACGCTCCGTAAAAATTATCACAAAGTTAGAAGCAGCAAGAGGCATGTAAGTCAAAGTTTAAAATACCCAAATGAATAAAGGCTATTATTTGTCCATACTACTTATCTCCTGTATCAGTTTAGGAATTATTTGGCATAGTAGTGATTGGTCTTTTGAGTACCCCTATTTTTCTACAAATGAAATGACAAATGAGGGAGAAGATGAAACAACTGCTCAACGAACTTCTATGCAAGAAGCGCGCATACAATACGAATTTGATTTATTAAAAGACCCCAAGACTGGAAAAATACCTATTGCTATTTATCGAGATGAAATGAAACAGGCTATGAGTTTACCCGTTTCATTAGAACCACAAATACTGCGAAATGGGGTTGTTAGAATACCCAATGGGGTTACCACACCAACTAGTAACTTGTATCAAAAAGCTGGTCCGAATAATATTGGTGGAAGAACAAGAACACTCGTTTTTGATAAGCGTTATAATGGCACAACCAATAGAGTCATTATTTCAGGTTGTGTGAGTGGAGGGCTTATGCGATCTAATGATGGTGGGGCTAACTGGGACTTAGTTACCCCTTCACAACAAATACACAGTCTTACAACTTTGGCCCAGGATCCAAGACCTGGATTTCAAGATACTTGGTATGCAGGAACGGGAGAAGCTCAAGGTAATAGTGCTGGGGCTAGTAGCACTGCTACTTTTTTTGGCAATGGCCTTTTTAAATCTATTGACAATGGTATAACGTGGAATGCTTTAACCAGTACACAAACTGGTTCTTTGTTGTCCTTTGATAATTCCTTTGACTTCATTCATAAAATGGTGGTTCATCCCGTAACAGGTGATATTTATGTTGCTTGTAATAGCACCTTACAACGATCTCAAAATGGGGGAATAACGTGGTCAATCATCAAAGGAGCGAATACTGGGAATAGTCGTACGGGAAATACCGATATTGTTATCACAAATACTGGATCAAAAATCTATCTTTCATTTCATTTATCAAATACTACAAATAGGGGTGTTTGGGAATCAACTACGGGCGACGCGGGAAGTTTTGTAGCCATCGCAGGCAATATTGCTAATACTCCAACAGGATTTAAACAGAATACTGGAAGTACATGGGGTAGGGTTTTATTGGCTTTGGCTCCTTCCAATAATAATGTACTGTATGTGTTGTATGAGAACGGAGAGTCGCAGGCGAGTCCAAGTTTTAAACCCGAAGTAGACCTCTTTAAAATGGAAATCATTGCTGGCATTAATACTTGGACAGACCTTTCTTTAAATATGCCCAATATGCCCGATAACAATAAGGCGTCTTCAGATCCAATTTCGGTTCAAGGAGCTTATGACATGCTCTTGTCAGTAAAGCCAGACGACCCAAATTCAATTTATATTGGAGGCACTAATTTGTATCGCTCTATTAACGGTTTTACCAATAATGATAGCACTAGTTGGATTGGTGGCTATGCTACTAATTTTACTTATTCATTATACCCCAACAGTCATGCTGATATGCATGGACTCGTTTTTGACCCTACCAATAACAATCGTGCTTTTTCATTAAATGATGGCGGCATTCAAGTTACTGAGGATATCAAAGCTGCAACAGTAGTATGGGTTCCTTTGAAAAATTATCAAACGCTACAGTTTTATCATGTAACTATTGACCCAGAAGTAAGTAAAGATAATTTTATGGGCGGTGCACAAGACAATAGCACTTTTTATAGAGATGCTACTTTGAATTTAGGCACAAGGCCCACGAGTAGACCTAATATTAATGACTATGCCAATTTGTATAGTGGCGATGGAGTTAGTGTAGGTATTTCAACAATTGCTTTAGGCAAACAGTACTTTTATATGGGCTCACAAAGTGGGGATATCGCAAGACGTGATTTAACGCTAGCCGTTCCTAGCCTTAGTTTCAAGTCGATTAAGCCGCCGGTTTCTGAACTTACTTCAGATGGAAATGGAGGTTTTGGTTCGTTTATTACCAACTTTAAATTGAGTAATGCCAATACTGAGATTTTGTTTTATGTGAATTATAATAAGCTCTTCTTAACAAATACTGCAAGCACCGTAGATAGTTCAAAATGGGTGCGCTTATCAAATGTAGAAGACTCCATAAATATTGCGGGGGGAACTTCCGTTTCTATTAGAGGAATGTCTACATCTTGGGGGCCCTATTTGAATACACATGCCTTATATTTTGGAACGAGTAATGGAAAATTATTTCGACTAGACAATTATGCAAATGCTGATGCAAGTACCAAACCCATCAATATTACCCCACCTGGATTATCGGGCAATGTGATTGATATAGCCGTCAACCCAAATGACGACAATGAAGTGATGGCAGTGGTTTCAAACTATAATGTGAATTCTATATGGTGGACATGGAATGCCAAGAGTGCAACACCTAGTTGGTCGAATGTAGAAGGAAATCTTACCCTACCATCCATCAGGTCATGTGTAATATTAGTAAAAAAGGAAGGAGGCCTTCCTGTAACAGAATACTATGTAGGCACTTCAGTTGGATTATATACCACCGCAAGTATTGGAAAAACAATGGGTAATGCTGGATCGGTTGTTTGGAGCCGCGAAGCTGCCAGTTTATTGAATTTTGTGGTAGTTACTTCGATGGACTATCGCCCAGAAGACAATACACTTTTAATAGGAACGCATGGTAATGGGATGTATTTTTCCAGTATTGGTTCTCCGAACTTTACACCAAACGTACCAACAGCGATTGCCTCTCAAATAGTAAATGATAAAAATTTTGTGCGTGTATATCCAACCATTAGCAACGGGAATTATCATTTTGAACAGGGGAATGTAACTGGCATTAAAAAGCTGCAAATTCAAGTGTACAATATGGCAGGGCAGGCTGTTTATCAAAGTTTGATCAATTATGGAAGTGGCAATATCCCTTTAACAAATCTTCCAAACGGAACCTATATAGTGCAGATTACGAGCGACAATAAAAAATACCAAACACTACAAAAAGTATTTAAACAATAACAAAGACTTGAATCAGGGATTTGATAACACTTTTCCTATGAGAACGTTTGCATAAATATTGGACCGTCTTTTATCTATTCTGAATTACCTTTATCCCCTAAATCGATACTATGCTTGAACCATGGCGCACCGGAAAAATTATTCGAATTGAAAATGAAACAAATTCCACTCGAAGATTTTGGATTCAAATCCCTGAAATAGACAGCTTTTCTTATGAACCTGGTCAATTTGTTACCCTAGACCTTCCCATTCACGAACAAAAAAACAAACGCTGGCGTAGTTATAGCATAGCTTCTGCTCCAGACGGAACCAATATTTTTGAACTAGTAATAGTATTATTAGAAGGCGGTTTAGGAACTACTTATTTATTTAATGAAGTAAGTATTAGTACTGAAATATTGTTACGCGGACCACAAGGGAAATTTGTGTTACCTGCTGATACAGAAAGTGACTTGATCTTAGTTTGTACAGGAACAGGTATTGCTCCATTTAGATCCATGTTACACCATATTACCACACATCAGTTGCCCTATCAACAAGTTCATTTGATTTTTGGATGTAGGCATTTCCCAGATGGATTATACATTCAAGAACTAACAGCACTGCAAGAAGCACATCCAAATATTCATTTCCACCCTTGTTATTCAAGAGAGGCAACAGTGCCTGCTGGCGCGCACAAGGGATATGTTCACCCTGTTTACGAGCTATTAACAGAAAACGGCAAAAGACCGGCTAACTTCTATTTATGCGGATGGAAGAACATGGTAGATGAAGCTAAGCAAAGAATTCTGGCCATGGGGTACGATAAAAAAGCCATTCACTTAGAATTATACGGATAGCAATTTTAATACTGTCCAGTTCCTAATAAAACCAAGGTACATGCTTCCAAAGTATTGATACCATTGGATTTTGCCAACTGTTCTAGTTCATCATTTTCTGTACCGGGATTGAAAATAATTCTTTTTGGATGCAAGGAAATGATCCAATCGGTATAGGCTTTCTGCACTTCCGGATTGATATATAGGGTAACAGTATCTATGCCATCTAAAGTAGGCATTCCGGGAAGGATGTCTGTTCCGTTGATGGATTCGGCATTTCGTCCCACTGCTACAATTGGGTGCCCATATCGCTTTAATTTTTCCATTGCCAGATAACTATAACGTGCTGGATTGGTAGATGCACCGATAACTAAAGTTTTTTTAGTAGCCATATTGCATAGTTAATTAAAAAAAGGTGACAATCATGTGTAAAAAAAAGATCCGCTCCAAATTAAAAACGCATGGTTTATAAAATATATTTTTTAACTTTCGTTACAGTTCTTCTAATCCATCACACAAACTAATACCATCATGGCAAAAGCAAGTAAAAAAAAGGTCGTAAAGAAAGCGGCTCCTGCAAAAAAAGTAGCAGCAAAAAAAGCAGCCCCTAAAAAAGTTGCAAAGAAAGTAGCCCCTGCAAAAAAAACCGCGGTTAAAAAAGTGGTGAAAAAAGCAGTAGCAAAAAAAGCGGCTCCTAAAAAAGCAGCAAAACAAGCAACTCCTGCAAAAAAAGTGGTCGCGAAAAAAGTGGTCGCGAAAAAAGTGGCTCCCAAAAAAGTAGTTGCAAAAAAAGCAGCTCCAAAAAAAGTAGTTAAAAAAGCGGTTAAAAAAGTAGTTGCTCCAATACCTGCACCTACACCAGCACCTGCTCCTGTTAAAAAAGTAGCTCCAAAAAAGAAAAAAGCCGTTAAAAAAGTAGCAGCACCTGCTCCAGTAGTGGAAGTTGTGGCGCCAGTTGTTGAAACACCAGTTGTGGAAACACCAGCCACTCCAGCAGCTGAATAAATAATAAAAAAAGCCTACCCCTCGTGCGAGCAGGAGGGGCGGTCCCGATAATTCGGGACCGGGGTGGTTGATCTAAGATTTGAGATTGTTCATTAGAATGCCTCTCTCCTCTTACATCAACCATTTTTTTTGCAAAAAAATCAAAAAATATTTATGCGATTCTTATTCACTTTATTGTTCTGCTCATTGTTAGTTATAATATCAGCACAAACAAAAGTAACATCATCTTCAACTTCCATTGATCCAGCATCACCCCAATCCAATGCTCAACCATTATACACGTCTAATTCAAAAATTTCCGAGAAGACCAAAAACATGCAACGGTTCAACGGCTATTTTAATTTTTGGTGGGATGCAATAAATGGAAAAATTTGGTTGGAGGTGGACAAACTCGACCAAGAATTTTTGTATGTAAATTCTTTGCCGGCTGGACTAGGCTCCAATGACATTGGCCTAGACCGTGGATTAATTGGAGATACCCGTGTTGTATATTTCAATCGGGTTGGCAAAAAATTATTTTTGGTTCAACCCAATTACGATTTTCGTGCACTCACCAATAACAGCAACGAACAACGTGCAGTGAAGCAATCTTTTGCCCAATCAATCATCGGCAATTTTATCATTGATGAAGAAGAGGGTGGTAAATTATTGGTAGACGCCACCAGCTTTTTGCTAAGAGACGCGCAGGGCGTGGCCGACAGGCTTCGTTCTATGAAACAAGGATCTTATAATTTGAATGAAGCGCGTTCTGCCATCTATCTGGAGAACACCAAAAACTTCCCACTCAATACAGAATTTGAAGCAACCATTAGTTTTACTGGAGGTAGCGATGCGGGTAGATTTGTTACTAGGGTTACACCATCGCCCGAAGCCATCACTTTAAGAATGCACCATAGTTTTATTCAATTGCCCGACAACAAATACCCACCCCGTAAATACGATATTCGTAGCGGTTTTTTTGGCATCAGCTTTTATGATTATAGTAGTCCCATTTCTGAACCCATTGAAAAAATGTATATCAGCAGACATCGACTGGAGAAAAAAAATCCGGATGCAGCCATGAGTGAACCCGTAAAACCTATCGTCTATTATTTGGACAATGGTACACCAGAACCCATTCGCACTGCATTACTAGAAGGGGCTAGTTGGTGGAACCAAGCTTTTGAAGCCGCCGGTTTTAAAAATGCCTTTCTTGTAAAAATATTGCCCGATACGGCCGATCCAATGGACATTCGTTATAACATGATCAATTGGGTACATCGATCAACCCGTGGATGGAGTTACGGTGCGGGCATTACGGATCCTAGAACAGGCGAAATCATTAAAGGTCAGGTTACTTTGGGGTCGTTACGCGTGCGACAAGACTACCTCATTTTCACAGGTCTCCTCTCTCCCTTTGAAACCGGCGTTCCTGTTCCTGAAACCATGAAACTAGCGGCACTACAGCGTTTGAGACAGTTGTCGGCTCATGAAGTAGGCCATACCCTTGGCCTTCAACACAACTACGCATCTAGTGTAAACGACCGCGCTTCTGTAATGGACTATCCCCACCCCAACTTGTTTATCAATGCAGCTGGCAAGATTGATTTTAGTCAAGTCTATACCAATGAAATAGGCGCCTGGGATAAACGGGCCATCCAATTTGGATACAGCCAATTTGCACAAAACACCCAAGAAGCAACTGCATTGAAAACAATGTTAGATGAAAATACCAAAAACGGACTGCTCTTTATTGCAGATGCAGACGCACGCGCTGCAGGCGGCATGCACCCTTCAGCACATTTATGGGATAATGGGAAAGACGCCAGTGATGCGTTGAAACAAACCTTATCCGTAAGAAAAAAAGCGTTGGATAATTTTTCTGAAAATGCCATTGAACCCAACACGCCCCTATCAAAATTAGAAGACGTATTGGTACCATTGTACAATGCGCACCAATATCAATTAGAAGCCAACTGCAAGCTGATTGGCGGTATGAATTACAGTTACTCCGTTAGAGGCGATCAGCAGCAGAAACCGGAAATTTTATCCAAGGCCATTCAAGAAAAAGCCTTGTCCGCTGCACTGGATTGTTTGCAACCAGAAACCCTCACACTGTCCGATAGAATCATTCAATTAATCCCGCCTCGTCCACCTATGTTTTACAGTGTAGGAGAACTGTTTCAAAAAAGAACGGGGATGAATTTTGATCCTATTGCTGCTGCAGAAGCGTTGACCAATTTTGAATTGGGCTTTTTGTTTCATCCTGAAAGGGCCAATCGACTGGTTCAATTTAAAGCACAAGCAGGTTCTCTAGGATGGGATGATGTATTGGATGCGATTATTGCAAAAACTTGGAAAGTAACCATGGAGAAGGGTTTGAAGCAACAAGTGCAATTACAAACACAGCAGATGGTTCTCAGCTGGTTGCTTTCGCTGAGCATGAATGAAACAGCTAATTATCAAGTGAAAGCCATTTGCTTTAGTAAATTACAATCTTTAAAAAGATATGCACAAGCACAAGAAAAAACGAACCCAGCATTGAGTGCGCATTTTGCCTATGCCGTGGAAAGAATTAATAAGCCGAAGGATATTGTTGTACCTACTGCAAAAACAATTGCGCCAGGTGCGCCTATCGGGTGTGATTGGGAGAATTAAACCAACATTCGCAAAGGCTCTTCTAGTAAGCTTTTCAGCGTTAATAAAAATGCAGAACCTGTGGCGCCGTCTACTACGCGGTGGTCGCAGCTTAGCGTTAGTTTCATCACATTCCCTGGAACAACCTGTCCGTTTTTCACTACAGGCACTTGCGCAATGCCACCTACTGCAAGAATACATGCATCTGGCGGATTGATGATGGCAGTGAATTGATCAATTCCAAACATACCCAAATTGGAGATGGTAAATGTGCTTCCTTCCCAGTCGGCCGGTTGCAATTTTTTGTCTTTCGCCCTTTGTGCAAAGTCTTTTACTTCGGCACCAATCTGGCTCAATGATTTGCCATCTGCAAATCTCACTACAGGAACCAATAAACCGTCTTCTACAGCTACGGCTACCCCAATATTGATGTGGTGGTTGTAACGAATAGCATCGCCCAACCAACTACTATTTACTTTAGGATGTTGTTTCAATGCAAGCGCAGTGGCTTTTAAAACCAAGTCATTGAAACTGATTTTTGTTTTTGCCACTTCATTGATCTTGGCACGCGCAGCTACAGCCTCGTCCATATCAATACTCATGGTCAAATAAAAATGCGGTGCCGTAAACAGGCTTTCGCCTAAGCGACGAGCTATGACTTTGCGCATCTGAGAAACAGGAACGTCTTCAAAACTAACCACACCAGCAGGAGCTGTATTGGCTATTGGAGTTGCGCTACTTGAACTTGTATTTGATGCAGTTACAGCAGGTGCCGCTTTTGCAGCTGGAGTATAACTGTCAATATCTGATTTGGTAATTCTACCATTATCGCCAGTACCTTTTACAAATTTTAAGTCGATTCCTTTTTCTGAAGCAATTTTTTTAGCCAGTGGCGATGCAAATATTCTGCCCTCATTTACCACTGTTTCTTCAACTGATGCAGTGGCAGGAGTTGATGCAGTGGCAGGAGTTGATGCAGACTCCGAACTAACTGAAGCTGCAGGAGTAGAACTAGCCGATGTTGCAGCTGCAGGTGCTGCGGCTACTTTAGGAGCAGTACCACCAGCTTTTGCTGCGGCTACAATGGATGCAATGTCCATGCCTTCTTTGCCAATGATGCACAATAGATCGTTCACCAATATTTTCTCACCCGCTTTGGCACCTTGGTATAATAAGACCCCATCTTTATAGCTTTCTAATTCCATGGTGGCTTTATCCGTTTCGATATCTGCCAGCACATCGCCCTTCTTCACGGTATCACCTACTTGTTTTTGCCATCCAGCAATCACCCCTTCCGTCATGGTATCACTCAACCTAGGCATCAACACCACTTCTTCCATAGTGCTGAGATCAATAGTGGCAGTAGCTGCCGGAGCGGCGTCAGGACTTGCTGCTGAAACGGTTGCATCGGCTGACGCAGTTGGTACAGTTGCGGCTGCTGTTGCAGGAGCGGCTTCTGTTGCAGTTGCTGAAGCGCCACCGCTAGTATGTTGCGCAACGATAGCCGTTACGTCTTCACCTGCTTTACCAATGATAGCCATTAAATCGTTCACTTGAAGCTTACCACCTTTGCCTGTGCCCAAGTGCAACAAAACGCCATCTTGGTAACTTTCCAGTTCCATAGTGGCTTTGTCGGTTTCTATTTCAGCCAATAAATCTCCTTTTTTAACTGTATCGCCCACCTGTTTGTGCCAGGCAGCAATGACGCCCTCTGTCATTGTATCACTTAATCTGGGCATTAATATCGCTTCAGCCATTGTTCAATTGCGCTTTAAATGAGCCGTGAAATTACGGTAAAAATTAGAAAGACTATCCCTTCAATAAAAAACCTCTTAATATTTCATAAAAAGAGTTTTCGTTTTGAAAAGCCTTGCTATTTGAAATTAATTATTGTCCTTGTGCCAGACTATAAGCTTTTTTGCCATCCCAAGCATTTAAGAGCTCGGTGGAACAAACTTTATAATCCATGATGATTCTTTTGTATAATTCTAAGATATCTATTTGTGTTACGGGTGTGTCACCGATGCTTTCAAATCTGCAGTGGTATTGATTCACCAAATTGGTAAATACAGAACCCTTGGGCCAAACTTGCGTACCCCTATTGCTGATATTCACCAATTTAAAAACGTCTAGCGTATGCTTCAATAATTTCTCGGCAATTACGGTGGGCTGTTCATTGCTTTCAATAAACATATCTACACCAATAATAGTTTCCAGTTCCGTATCTGCGCTTTCTAGCATCGGATTTTTTTCGAGCATGAAATGCGTTGGTGTTACATAATGGTTGGCGATTGCTGGCTTTGGATTATTTGCAGGTTTTTTTCCGAAATTGTTTACGATAGCCGATGCAAATTCTGTGGTGCTGAGCGACTTGATAGACTTATCTCCAAAATCTCCTGTGTGTACCCCACTTTCTAGTGTAAACAATAAGGCATTTTCAATCATGGCCGATGATTCCATCAATCCCAAATGCCTTAACATACCCAATCCACTCAATAACAATGCAGTTGGATTGGCCAAATTTTTACCAGCAATATCTGGCGCTGTTCCGTGCACCGCTTCAAAAATGCAAATGTGATCGCCAATATTGGCTGATGGTGCAAAGCCTAGTCCCCCAATTAATCCAGCGCATAGATCGCTCACAATATCTCCTTGTAAATTGGTCAGTACAACAACGTCAAATAAATCTGGACGAGATACCAATTTCATACAAAGATCATCCACAATCACGTCATCTGCTTTTAATTCAGGATAGTCTTTGGCTATTTCATAAAACACTTCTAGGAATAATCCGTCGGTGATTTTCATGATATTCGACTTATGTCCGCACGTTATCCTTTTTGCACCTTCTTTTTTAGCCATCTCAAATGCATACTTGATTACTTGCATGCTACCCGGACGGGTGATAAACCTTCTACCCAAAGCCACATCGTGCGTGAGCATGTGTTCAATACCACCATAAGTATCTTCAATATTTTCGCGTACGATGGTGATATCAATGGGGATTCCTGCTTTACTGAAAACGGTATCTACACCATGCAAGGTTTGAAAGGTTCTTTTATTGGCATAAGTATTCCATGTTTTTCTAGCAGTAACATTCACACTTTTGTTGCCTTTGCCTTTTGGTGTTTCCATAGGACCTTTAAACAGCACGCCTAATGACTCAATGGAATCTTTTGCCTCAGGGGTCATGCCATTGCTATAGCCCTTGTCAAAAACCCACTTTCCCATATCTACAAACTCATAACTAAGTGGCACTTTGGCGGCTTCAAAAACACCTAATACTGCATCCATGATTTCTGGACCTATCCCATCTCCCTTTGCAACTGCAATTTTTGTCATATTTCTAGCTTTAGAGCCGTAAAAATAACGCTTGGATGAATAGAATAGTCGTTAAATGCTTAATAATTGTGTCAAATACTTACATTTACTAAAAGCACGCATCAATGGTATCAAAAATTTCTGAAGGCATTGGCATAAGCGTAGAAATTTTCTACCAATCGGATTACAGCAATCCGATGAATCAGGAATTTATGTTTGCCTATAGAATTACCATTGAAAACCACAACAATTTTACGGTACAACTTTTACGCCGACAGTGGTTCATTTTTGACAGCAATGGCGACCATAGGGAAGTAGAGGGCGAAGGCGTGATTGGCATTCAACCAGTGATAAAACCAGGTGAGCGTTATCAATATGTAAGTGGGTGCAACCTAAAAACTGAAATGGGTAAAATGCATGGCATTTATTTAATGCAAAACCAACATAGCAAAGAAAATTTCAATGTGCCAATCCCATCCTTTGAAATGATTGTTCCATTTAAAAACAATTAATTTTCTTTTTTAAATTCCAATTCCATCATTCCTTTTGCCTGCAATGCGTCATTTTTATAGATGCCAATGTATTTGTTGGCATGCACTTTTTGAAACTGAATGAATTTGATTGACTGTAAATTCATATCGTTACTGAGCTTTAGCACTACAGGATTTTCCTTTTCATAACTGATTAAAATGGGCATGGGCTTGTCTTGTTTGTCGGCACCGTAAGCAAAAACATAAAATTGTTCCCCTAATTGTATGGGCAAACGCATATTGTAGGTTTCACTAAAAAATTCATCCATACTTTTTTGTTGATAGCCTACCCATTCTAATTTGTCATTCAAATTGAATGAAAATATTTTAGGCGCTCGAAAAGAAGATGCTTTGTATTTGACAAATCCAAATTGTCGATTATCAATGAAATTCATGCCACGATCATAAAAAGTATTGGTATTTGTTGCTGATTGTACTGGTGTAACCCTAGCTTGCCTATTCCTTCCAGCATTAGTAGCCTGTGTGGTTGGTGGCGTTACCACTTCATTATACCTTCGTACTGATTCGAAACTTTGAACAGTATTTTCACCTAGCCTTAACCTACTTTGACTTCTCACATAGTCTCCCACAGTGTCATTAAACCCCATATTAAATGGGGGCATTTCAGCAATTAACCTTGTTTTATTTTCTTCGTCAAAATAAAAGCTAAGCTTTAGTTGATTTAAAACGCGAAATGGATTTCGCTTATTCATTTTTTCTTCGCTAATCAAAGTCGTTCGCTGAAATGGATACAATTTATAATCTAGTCCTTGTCCCCTTGTTATGGGCATTCCAATATGCAGTATACCTTCCTTGTTTTTTGTTTGTCCGTCTAAAAAAAATCCTTCTAATCGAATTTTATCTGATGCTACATCTTCCAAAGAAAATAGGCCAAAAATCTTTTTTTTCTGAAATGTAAAGGTCTCGGTTATAAGTTCGTCTTTATCTGCAGGTATGGAATGAATCTGTAAATTGCTCGATAACTTATAACTAAATGGTTTGTCGTACACCAACAAATGTATATTACCCTTAAAATCCATCAATAAATTTCCTAGCGTATCTAATTCACTTCTATAAGGAAAAATATAGGCCACTTCTTTTTCCATTTGTAATAAACGATTGGTCTTGATGCCGTAGATAAATGCAGAGTCTTCATTAAATGTCCAAATATGGTAGAGAAAAAAGGATTGTTTTTTTTCGTCAATCAACAAAGAATAGCCACTTCTTCGCTGGTCTGGAAGGGGAAAAGCATGTTGTAATTGTTCCACCACTTCTAATGCGCCGTTTAGCTTTAGCAATTGTACATAAAGCGAATCTCGGATCCGATATTGTGATACAAAGCTTACTGTAGAATCTGTTTTAATCAGCTCATACCTATTTCTAATAAAACTATTGGGCAGCCTTATTTTCTTGACTAGCTCTAATGATTTGTTGATGCTACATACATTAATACTTCCCATACTTGGGGTCTCTAAAAAAAGATAATTGCTGTCAAGCTCTGTTATGAATATGGGGTTCCTGATTAAAGAGTCGGGCAAATTTTTAAAGCTCGCTCTGGGTTGTTGCGCACTTACAGAAATAGGAAATACCCATATCATTGCATTGATGATAACAGTAATGAGTATTTGTATTTGTTTCATGCTTATATAATAAACGCTGTTTATTCAAACTCGGTTGCTTCTAATTAGGCTTGTACTTACTCTCCTCAAACAGTTGCCCTGCGGGCATTTTCATGAGTTTATCTGGTGTGACCGCTCCGTTTTTTGATATCCATTTTTGTACGATTTTTAGTCCCACGAAATTCCCCAACTTTCCCGGAAATGCCAAACCAAGTGCTTGTGTGCTGGGTGCATCATTCATGTATTCTTTGGTTATTTCCGGTTCTGTAATATAAAGCAAGTTGTTTTGAATAAAAAACGCCCAAATCGCTGCTTCATTCCCATTACATTCATTCAACTGCATTTCAGAATAACCCAACTTTAATGTGTCTGCCAATTCAGGTAAAAATAAATCCAACAAATATTGTCGTTTGCCCGCTTCGATCATTTGTTCTACTAATGGTTTCCCTAAGCTCTTATTAGGAAACAAATCATCTACAATATTGTTCATACAGTTAACAGGTATATAGGCTTTTTCAAACCTTCTTGAGATGTATGCGGGATACAGTTGTTGTCCCATTTCAGTAGCATATAAACTATACTCTTTTCCCATATACATTTGTAACCCAACTGCCAATGCATTGGTAGTGACAATATTTCCATAGCTGTTAATGGGACCAATAAAGCTAATGAGATTAGTGGGCAAAGGATACTGTGGAAAATAATATTTTACGTATTGTAAGCCTTTTTTTACATCGTTGGCAATTGGCTGAAAATGGGCATATTGGTTTTTGGCCGAGTCGTATAAAAGCTGGTAACTACTTATAAAAGAAAGCGCGTCTTTTTTTGCGCTATCCGGAGTAGTTCCTAGAATATTGAACAAAAAGTCTTTGGCAAATCCAGGGTATTTGTTGTTCAATTGTTCAAACGCTACTTCCAGGTGTTGGGTATCTAAGTTAAAAAATGCGTCTTCAAACCTGATCACTTGCAAGTTTACAGGTATAGCAGACACGTCAGGAGGTTTGTTTTTATGCTGGCAGGCAACCAATACCAATACAGATATCAAAAAGATAGTCCACTTCATACTGCAAATTAACCTCTTGTGAATGAGATAATCAGCCTCCATTCGTTAAAATCTGTTTCTACTAAAAATGTTATGACACAAAATAAGCCTCATTGCTAATAATTAATGAAATTCGTTGTATGAAGATTTTTATAGCCCAACAAAATTATCATATTGGCAATTTCGAGTATAATACCAAGAAGATTATTGATGCGATAGAATTGGCGAAGTTGCAAGGGGGCGACCTCATCCTTTTTAGTGAGATGAGTATTTGTGGGTATCCTGCGCGCGACTTTGTTGAATTCAACGACTTTATTGCAAAGTGTCAAGAATCAATCCACCTCATAAAAGAACACGCAACTACCATTGGCGTATTGGTAGGTGCGCCCGCTAGAAATTATCAGATGAAGGGCAAGGACTTATTCAATGCGGCCTATTTTTTATACGAAAAAGAAGTCAAGGCAGAAATACATAAAACGTTATTACCTACCTATGATGTGTTTGATGAGTACCGTTATTTTGAACCAGCTTTTGAGTGGAAAGTAGTTCCCTTTAAAGGAAAGAAATTGGCTATTACCATCTGTGAAGACATTTGGAATCTGGGCAATAATCCTTTGTATAGGATTTGTCCGATGGACCATTTAATGGAACAACAACCAGACCTCATGTTAAACCTCAGTGCTTCTCCGTTCGATTACACACATGACGAGGATCGTAAATCAGTGATCAAAGCCAATGTGTTGAAATACCAGCTGCCTATGTTTTATTGCAATGCGGTGGGTAGTCAGACTGAAATTGTATTTGACGGAGCTTCCTTAATATTTGATAAAAACGCCAACCTCTGCAAAGCACTTCCCATGTTTGAAGAAGCCCTGGAATCTGTGGTATTACACGATGACGGCACATTGGATGCAACAATCATTGAACCGGCAAGTAGGGTACCTGATAAAGAATTGAATCCATTAAGTCTAGAACCCGAATTGAATATTGCACAAGTATATGACGCGTTGATACTGGGCATACGCGACTACTTTTCAAAAATGGGTTTCACCAAAGCCATTTTGGGTTCATCGGGTGGAATTGACTCTGCAGTGGTGTTGGCTTTGGCTTGCGATGCATTGGGTAAAGAAAATGTAAGGGCCATCCTTATGCCATCGCCTTATTCCACAGAACATTCTGTTGATGATGCAATAGCATTGAGTAAAAATTTAGCAAATCCCTACGATATTGTGCGCATCAACGATGTGTACGCAAGTTTTCTAGAGACGCTTGCACCCATTTTTAAAGACCTCCCTTTTTCTTTAGCGGAAGAAAATATACAGAGTAGAAGCAGGGGAAATTTGTTGATGGCTATCTCGAATAAATTCGGATACATTTTATTAAATACATCGAACAAGAGTGAATTAGCTACAGGCTATGGCACCCTTTATGGAGATATGGCTGGTGGCTTGGGTGTATTGGGCGATTGCTACAAATTGCAAGTCTATGCGCTAGCACGATATATTAATCGTGCGCATATTATCATACCAGAAAATATCATCAACAAAGCTCCAAGTGCAGAGTTAAGACCCAATCAAAAAGACAGTGATAGTTTGCCCGATTATGCCGTATTAGACCAAATACTTTACCAGTATATAGAAAAGTGCCAAGGGCCGGCCGAAATTAAAGCGCTTGGCTTTGATGCAGCATTGGTTGACAGCACATTGAAAATGGTTAATAACAATGAATACAAACGCAATCAGTTCTGTCCCATTATCCGTATTTCTCCAAAAGCATTTGGAGTAGGGAGAAGGGTACCGATTGTGGGGAAATATTTGAGTTAATCATGCAAGACCATCAAGGGAAGGTGGCTATGGAATGCTAGTTTTTTTGTATGGCTTGATTTAAATAAGCTTTCAAAAAAGCCGTGCTTTTTAGGCATGGTAACAATCAAATCGATCCCATTATTTTCAGCAAAATAGTTGATGCCATTTGTAAAGGATTCATTGTTTACAAAATGGTATTGGGGGTGATAACCTTTGAGCAAACCGTCTAAGACCATATTTTCAAAAGACATGTCAAGTGATTTCTCATTAGGTGTATTCACGTGTAATACATGCAGTTCCGCAGAAGCAATATCCAATATGGTTTTCAATAATGCTACTGGTGTGGTTGACAAGACTTTTTTAAAGTCGCATGCCAACAATATTTTTTTAACTGGACGATACTTAGCATCTGGAGGAACAATTACCACAGGCACTTCTGATTGCAGCGAAACACTGACGGCATTACTACCAATCAAAGTTTCAGTAACGGCACCGCCACCAGTAATACCCATCACTACAAGGTTGGCATTGACCGTTTTGCATAAATCATTGATTCCACCAGTGAGTACATTGTATTCGCTAACACTATCTATTTGTATATCTCCATTGGGCTCTTTTACAAGTGCTGCTTTAAAATCGGCAAGCCCTTCTTCACTACTTTTTTTCATCAAATCCATGTCCAATAGCTGCACAGTAGGCACCATTGGATCTACACTAACGGGTGCTTGGTATGCATTGTACAATACTATTCGATCCATGCCAAATTGTTTGGCAATGCCTAGTGCATAGAAAGCCGCATTCTTGGCAGTAGTGGAGAAATCAGTGGGTATTAAAATAGTTTTCATGTTGCAAGTTTTTTATTGATCAGTTAACTTAACCTTTTACTTGAGTCTTCTTTGATTTAAGCAACTTAAAGTTAGTCATTCTATCCACAAAAACTTATGACATTCATCAGAAAAACTTGCATAATTCACACAAAAAAAGCTCCCACATTTTACTGTGAAAACTTTTTGTTGAATATATTTTCTTCAATGATTTTGATTTCAGTTATGATATCTATAAATCAAATTACATATTTTCAATGATGCCTGCAATACCTTGTCCCCCGCCCACACATGCTGAAACCATCCCATATTTTTTGTTCAGTCGCTTCATATCATTCAATATTTGCACGGTGAGCTTGCAACCAGTACAACCCAAGGGATGTCCGAGGGCGATGGCTCCTCCATTGATATTCACAATGTCTTGATTTAAACCAAGCTTGCGAATTACCGCCAATGACTGCGAGGCAAATGCTTCGTTTAATTCTATCAAATCAATGTCGGCCAAATTCATATTGGCTTGTTTCAATACTTTAGGAATGGCTGCAATAGGACCAATTCCCATTAACCTTGGTTCAACGCCTGCTGAAGCACAGTTTACCAATCTTCCTATGGGTTTTAAGCCCAACTCAACCACCATTCTTTCACTCATCACTACCACAAAAGCCGCGCCATCACTGGTTTGTGAAGCATTGCCCGCAGTAACTGAACCACCTATGGCAAATGCGGGTTTCAGTTTGGCCAATACTTCGGCCGTTGTGTCGGCACGCACGCCTTCATCGGTATCCACCACATAAGAACGAACGGCTTTTTTCCCTTTTTCATTCACATAAGTTTCTTCCACATTGATGGGAAGGATACCTGATTTAAAATAGCCTTCTTGAATTGCTTTGGCCGCTTTTTGGTGCGAGCCAACAGCAAATAGGTCTTGGTCTTCCCTACTTACTTTAAATTCATTGGCTACAGCTTCTGCCGTTAATCCCATACTCAAATAAAAATCGGGCGAATCTTTTGCAATGGAATAAGCGGGTACTGTTTTCCAACCAGCAGTAGGCACTAAACTCATGCTCTCGGTACCACCTGCTATGATGCATTCGGCCATACCCATGCGAATCTTAGCAGTAGCTAATGCAATACTCTCTAATCCACTGGCACAATACCTATTAATGGTAAAACCGGCTACGTCTACACCCAATGCCCTTGCAGAAATAATTCTACCAAACTGCAAGCCCTGCTCTGCTTCTGGCACTGCATTGCCTACAATTACGTCGTCTATTCTTTTGGTATCTAACTGTGGTATGGTGGCTACTAAAGACTTGATGACTTCAACGGCTAAATCGTCAGGTCTAAAAAATCGAAATCCTCCTTTCTTGCTCTTGGTTACTGCGGTACGATAACCGGCAACGATATAAGCTTCTTGCATGGCATTAGTGTTTATCTCTTCAAATGTAAGTGAAAATTGAATAAAAGTTGTTTATGCAACTATTAATTTTTAAAGGGATGGATGCCCTCATTTCAGTCATTGCAAAGCCTGTTATATCTTCGTGCCATGATTTATCCTATTCTTCGCAACCTACTATTTCAATTTGGTCCTGAAGTTGTTCACCATTTTTCTATGACCGTCCTCAAAAATGCCAGTGCTTTTGGAGTAACTAGGTCATTATTAGAAAAACAATTTCAATTCAAGCAAAATAGCTTAGAAAAAGAATTGTTTGGTTTGCATTTTAGCAATCCTGTAGGATTAGGAGCGGGATTCGATAAAAATGCCCATTACCTCACGGCCCTAGCTTGTTTAGGTTTTGGCTTTGTTGAAATAGGCACAGTTACTCCACTGGCACAATCGGGCAATGAACAGCCGCGTTTATTTCGTTTGCCAAAAGACAAAGCATTGATTAACAGAATGGGGTTTAATAATGAGGGGGTTGACAGGATCAAGAGGCGATTAGCTACCTGGAACAATGCCGGCTCTTGGCAACCAGGAAAAAAAATCATAGTGGGTGGGAATATTGGCAAAAATAAAGTTACCCCTAACGATCAGGCTTATAAGGACTATGAAATCTGTTTCAAGGAACTCTTTGATGAAGTAGATTATTTTGTTGTGAACGTAAGCTCACCCAACACCCCAGGATTGCGTGAGTTGCAAGAAAAAGATTCGCTCACCAAAATATTATCACAGTTGCAAAATATCAATCAGGGTAAATCGAAACCCAAACCCATACTGCTTAAAATTGCGCCCGATTTAAGTGAAGAACAATTGGCAGATATTGTTGCCCTTTCATTTGAAACTCAATTAGCTGGTTTGGTGGCTACGAATACAACTATTAGCAGAGAAAATTTGATTACACTTAAACAAGAAGTGGATGCGATGGGTGCGGGCGGATTAAGTGGCAAACCCCTTACAAAGCGTTCAACAGAGGTGGTACATTATTTAGCAAAGCATACAGGTGGAAAGATTCCTATTATTGCAAGTGGGGGTATTTTTACGGGAAAAGACGCGCAAGAAAAATTAGACGCGGGTGCTTCCTTGGTACAAGTGTGGACAGGTTTTATTTATGAGGGACCCATGATTGTAAAAAATATCTGTAGCCACATTAAAATTTAAATCGGAAGCTTCCGAAAATGCCAAATTTATCGCGGAGTTCGCCATTGATGGGTGCTGGAGCAGCTACTCTCCAAACAAAATCAATTCTGAAAAATTTAAAGATATTGTCAACGCCTGTTCCCAACTCAATATAGGGCTGACCGTCTAGTGAACGATATGGATAATTGCCTACATAGTTGAGTTGTTTGTTTGAGTCTGTTAAACTTCCAATGATACCTTTTGCACTCCAGAACTGTCGGAATTTTAATTTACGTGTAAGCGGGATGAACTTGAAAATACCCGGACCAAAGTTGTGTTCCAAATTAAATCCTGCATACTGATCACTTAGGTACTCGAAGCGATTCATGAGGTTGAATGCATATTGGTTATAGTAATACATTTCATTGCCAGGCAATATGTCTAGCATTTGATATGGGATGGTTCCAAATACTTTTCCACCAAAAATGTTATAGTACAAATTACCCAAGGGTGGTATATTAACACGTTGTGAAACGGTGAGATCTAGTTTATGGTAATCGTAGTTACTATTGAAGACTTTGGTAAATCCTTTGGTGTATTTAAAATCAACAATTGGGTACAGGCTTCCTAAGCTTACACGCAAAAAGTTGTCTTCAATTGACCTTTCTAAATAGGCAAATCGGAAAAGAAAAGCGGCTTCGAAAGTATTGAAAGGATCCGGTCCTTTTGAGGTAAAGTATTCTTTACCAGGAAGGTTTTCGAGTGCCGTAAATTTTTTACTTGCTGCCGATATTCCAAAGCCAAAACCCTTGGGTGTTTCTCTGAAGAATTCCAGCCTTTTTTCTTCCAATTGTTGGAATTTGAAAGGGATGCCGGGGCGCCTAAAAATGGTGGCAAAAATATTGTCTGTGCCCAGTTGATTGTAGCTCATTTGACCATTGTCTAAGTCGTTTTTATACACAAACTTTAAATAAGTCCAGTTCTCTCTATCAAACAAATACTTGGCTTCGCCCCCACCTTTGAACATGCCGTCTTTGGTTCCATAAGCTGCATAACCTGTGAGGTATAATTTCTTGTGAAAGCCTCTGTTAGTAGAGAGGTCAAATCTAAACCTACTTCCCTCCCAATTGTTGCCGCTAACCCAGTAATACCAAGGACCTATGCGAATATTGCCCATATCGCGAGTGCCTTTTACAATTGCTTGTGCGGCTTCTCGATAAAAAATATAGGTATTGTTTTTAGTGAGGGTGTCCAATACTTTGTAAACCGTCAATTCATTTTTATCGAGTGGTTCATGCCTGCTTTTTTTCCAAAAAGAATCCGAAAAATTACTGGTATTGGGCAGTAGATCTACCTGCTGAATTTTTTTGATCTTATTCAAATCAGCTACTGCTAAAGAATCATTTAACACCACCTGATTATAGGTAGTCGTTTTTCTGCCTTTAATGCCCAGTTTACCGTTTCCCAATGGAGCTATGTCTACCACAAATCGGTCTTTATACAAAAACCATGTGGTATCATTGATGAGTTTGTATTCTTGAATTAATGTAAGTGCTTCAATAAAATTAATATTGGCTTCGGGCGAAGGACGCATGGTCACTTTCTGAATGGCAAAACTGGTATCGTTCACCCAGCAATCTCCTTCAAAAGTGCTTTCTCCTTTTCTTTTCGCAGTAAACCTAAAATGAACTAATCTTTTACCACTTAAATAAGCCGTATCGGCTAGTTTAAAATTGTAGTAGTTGTCGCCATTTGTATTAAATGGACTGATAAAATCTCTGGTAAAAACAGGAATATAATTGCTGTAAACGTTGACATTTTGGTACATACCACCAAGTTCTTTGATCAAGCTCTCATTCTCTAAACCATTGGTACGCGTGGCTTTTATGACCTCATGGATTTTTTCAGGGTCTTTCTTATAATAGTAATCAGATAAAGTTTCAGTCAAATAAACGGGTAAATAGGGCTTTTCATTTTCTGCAGAATCAACATAGCTCAACACAAAACCGAGGGGCTTTAAGAGGATATTATTTTGTAATTTATCTTTGCGTACATTGTTCAGATCCATTTCCAACTTATTATAGATCTCATAAGAATAACTATCCCATCTGGTGCGATTATTCTTGTCTTTATTGGCCATGATTTTATTCCAGAACCAGAGTGCTCGATTGTATTTACTCTTTACGATAACTTCGCCTGTAGGAGGAAGCACTTCAATTTTTAAGACCACAAATCCGGAGTCTTTAAATGCAGAAACGGGCAAGACCAATCGCTTATAACCTACACTCATTACCGTTACAGAGTCGGTACTAATAACGCCAGCATTGTCCACCGAAAATCTTCCAGCAGAATCTGTGAGTACTCCTTTTTTTGATAGTTTGAATTCAACAGAGGCAAAGGGAATGGGTTCATCGCTCTGTTTATCTTTTACAACGCCAGACAACTTTTTACCCTGTGCTTGAGCCATAAACATACTCAATAGGGTCAAAATCAACAAAAATGCCGGTTTTCCATTCAAAGCCATACGTTCAAATATAGCAGATACCCCCACTAAACATGCAAAAATGGTTTGTTAAAAGTCGAATCCCAGAGAGAAATACCAAATTGGTTTACCCACAAATATTCCTTTCATGGGCCATGCAGTATCCAATTTCATATAATACCCTAATAAGGAACTACGCATCCCAAAACCGTATCCACCGGCAAAGGGACCTAGTCCGCCCGCGTCTATCCTCACTGCCACATTTCCAATAGGCGTGCCACTAGGGTCTAAGTTCTGAATATACAAGCCTGGTCTTTTGATGCCATTGTATTTTCCATTCCATGCTGTGCCTAAGTCAATAAACTGGGTGATTTGGAAATTGCGGATAAAGGCACTGTTAATGGGTCGGTCCATAAATGTGCTGAAAATGGGCAACCTTAATTCGCTGTTGATGACAAATGAATTATTTCCATTGGCAATATTCTGATTGTACCCGCGCATGTTCACCGCAAGGGTCTGGAAACCATAGCTCTGATCTGGAGCAGGAGGATTGTTATTAAACTTAGGTCCAATCCATCCATCCATTCCACCTAGATAATAGATCATTTTCTGATTGCCCCAACTGAAATCGGCAGCAACCCTTCCAGCCCAAATAAAGTTACGGTAGATTCTTACATATTTTCTGGCGTCGAAGCCAAAATTAAACGTGTATTTACTATTGTTATACGTTGTTTGGTGTATGGGCATATTTATATCCATATACACTTTGTATCGAAGCCCCAACCAGATATTCTGAGTAGGGTTTACGGTATTATCGTGCACATATTCAAATCTGGTTAAAATGTATTTGGTTACAGTATCCTTATAAGCCAAAGCATTGGGATCAGGTAAGCCCGCATTATTATCATAACTCTTTAAAACACCTCTATCATTTCTATAAGCAATGGTAGCTCTTATACTTTTTACTTCATTTAATGCATAAATCAGATTACCCTGAAAGAGATTGGTATAGAGTTCATTGTTATAACTGGAACTAAAGAAATTGGACACATTGCTGCGATAATAGGTAAGGCCCCAATCGAGTCGCTTTTTATAATTCTGGAAACTGAAAAACACGTCTTTATCCTTTAGGTTAGTAGCAAATCTTATACCCCCAACAAATTTGATGTCTTCCATCAAATCGCTTGTGCCCACCCTAAAATTGAAGTTGAGGTCGTTTCCGTTATTTAGTTGAATAGGACCTGATCCACCTGCATAAGGCTGGTATCTGTTGATCAGTACACTGTTGGTGAAGCCAGCTAAAATATAGTCGCTATTGAATTTCAGTCGATAGTCGAAAAGCTTGGCATTTTTCAAAACAGCCGCCCTTTCATTGTTCTTCATAAGGGTTCTGACAGCGTTGGAAGAATCTGGTAGTTCTTCTGAGAATTCGTTCTGGAAAATATTATCCGATTTTTTAGCGGTATCTTTTGTAGGCGTTTTGTAGAGTATGGCTTTGCCTTCGGATGCCCTTTGCGCATCCATTACTTTTTTCATATACTCAGTAGTTCTTGCGCTCACATTTCTTTTTACTAAGGCAATTGAGTCCACTTTTAGTTTATACAAGAATTTATAATCACCTTCTTGACGTACTTCACTCACCTGACCATTATTACCTGCTATTCGAGTTTCTTTCAAAGTGCTTTGGTAGTTGGTGATGGGGAAGGTATAGGTTCTATCATTAAAGACTTGGAAATAACCCACACTATCCGGTTCATTTTTTCGCCATGCAACTAGTGTAGAATCAAATTCTTTATTGGTAGGATTGTGCAATACCTCATCGCCAATATAATAAAGGGTATCGATGCCATTTCTTTGTGTGGCAAAGAATCCAGCCCATCTATTACCAATACCATTTTGATCGGACACAAATGTGAAGTGATTGGTATTATACTGCATGGGGTAACGTGCATTTCCAAATTTCAGGTCGGTTAACTGACTCAACTGTTTAGAAGCAGACCCATTCAACACATCCACCATATAAATATTAAAGCGGTACCTGCTTGGAAGTACGGTATCTTGATTGGAGGCAGTTGCACTGGGTCTATTAGAGGAATAAACGATGCCTACCCTATTTGGGAAAGCAATAAAGCTAGGATCCAAATCGTCGTACACATCATTGGTGATTTGGGTAAGTCTATTTTCATCAATCTTATAAGTGAAGATGTCTGAATGTCCATTTTTCACGGCACTCATTACCAAGGTATTGGCATCTAACATAAAGGAGGCATCCAGTATTTGTTCAACGCCTTCAATGGTTTGTTTGTAGCGTTTGTATTTGGCAATAATATCATACACAAACATTTTCATCTTACCGCTTTCCCAATACAATACCAAGAGTCTACTACCTTTTCCATCCCAAGCTAGGATGGGATAATTGGGGTTGATATCACCTTGATTGGTTCTAACGCCGAATTTTAATAATGTTTTGGAATCGTAAAAATTTTCGAAATATTTTACACTATAAATTCCTTTCTTAAATTCAACTACTGCATAATTATTGCTTCTAGGTTGGGGACTGGCTTGAAAACGGAAATAGTCATTTTTGCTTACGTCTTCCGAAATATTCAATTGACCCTTGGGTGCATTTCTTCTTCCTCTAATGTCTTTAGCATAACGGTCTTGTTCAAACTGCATGAATTCTTTGAGCACGTCTTTGAATTTGATTTTGCAAATTCTTAAAGAGGCTGAATTGAGGTTTTTATATACCCTAGCCAAATAAAGCATATAGGTAATATTTTCTTTGCGATATTTCTCGCCAAAATAGTACCATAAAGCGTGTCCAGCTAACAATGGTTTATCAAATGCAAACTGATAAAAGGAATTATACCTGCCACTTAGTATGGCGCTTTTTAACTGGTCGTCTAGTTCTGTACTCCAAGGTTCTGCGGCATAAGCAACATAACCATCTATTAGCCATTTGGGTAAATCCAATAAAGCTGAATTACTTGCAATCTCTCCTATATCATCTCCAAAAAGTAGGTTGTCCGTTAACACTTTTGCTATCCCTTCGCGAATGCTTCTTCTAAGGTGGCTATGGTTACCATCAAAATAAACCACTATTTTATTGTTGACTAGTTTGGTTAGTCCACCCGAATTCTGCCAATCGAGTCCAAGCCCTACATTGCTGCTTTTATAGTCATTATAGTCGTTATACACTAAAATATTAGCCCTACGTTGTAAACTATATTCTGTGAAGTTTTCCAGAGAAAGTAGCTCATCTTCAGCCACTTGCGCTGCAAATTTGCCCAGTTCCACACCGTTCTGTGTTGTATAGGTATTGAAGTTGGCTGACTGATAAAATTTCCAGACAAATTTCTTATGCTGAACCCTGTTTTTCCCAAACACTACACTATTAACTTGTGCCTCTGAAATAATAGGCAAAAGAAAACAGATGAAAAAAAGCCAATTATTCCTGCTATTGCGTTGCATATCCGAACTTTAGTATTTTAAAATTAGTCATTTACCATTAAAAGCAATCCAAAAAAACCTATATGCTGCATGTTAAAGTTTTTACATTTAGTCCCATTCAAGAAAATACCTATATTCTATACAACGATGCGGGCAATGCCCTCATTATTGATCCCGGATGTTATTTCGGTGCTGAGCAAGAAACGTTAAAGAATTTTTTAAAAGATACGGGATTAAAGCCAGTGCAGTTGCTCAATACGCATTGTCACCTCGACCATGTTTTTGGGAATGATTTTGTGCACAAAACCTATGGCTTAGAATTACACTTACACCCTAATGAAGTACCCTTACTTGCTTTTGCACCAAAATCTGGTGATAGTTGGGGGATGCCCTTTACCAATTATAAAGGTCCTTTACATTATTTGCAAGCGGGAGATAGTGTTTTTCTGGATCAAGATGAATTAAAGGTGTTACTCACACCCGGACATTCGCCAGGAAGTATTTGTTTTTATTCTGAGAAGCATGGATTTTTGATTGGAGGCGATGTATTGTTTTATCAAAGTATTGGAAGAACAGATTTGCCTATGGGAAATCATGACACCTTATTGAAAAGCATTCGGGAACAATTATTAGTTTTACCGGAGGAGGTAAAAGTATATCCTGGACATGGTCAAGCTACCACTATCGGACATGAAAAAAACTATAATCCTTTTTTAGTAGAAAATTAAGCCGAACTTTAATACATAAAATATCGACTATGTCAACTTATTCAGATTTAACTATTGGCCGTTATTATCTTATCACAGAAAATGAAGGCGAAGAACTTGTTTTGGTACAACCCATGATGGAAACCAGTTTGGCCATTTTTTTGATTCTTCACGATGCGGAGGAAGAGATCACTTATTGGCGCAAAAAAACAGATTCCATTGCAGAAATTCTAGAAGAATTATCTGATGAAGAAGCGCTGAACTATGAGTTATTGTTTGATGAGGACGAGGCTGATGAAGACTGGGAAGACGATTAGTGATGATAGTAAGCCATGATGAAAATGGCCCCAAGATTTTTGTGGGGTGGAATATAGTCGTCAAATGTAGCTTTATAATTAGCCCCTAATTTCTGGGCCATATTGATCCATAATGAGGGCCAGTTAAGGTTTTGTCCCATTCTTAGGGTTTCACTGATTTCGTTGATAATTCCTTTATTGATCACACCTGTACCCACTTGTTTGGTAGAGATGATTTGGGCAGTTGGACAGATGTCTAATACATCGTTTAAATTTTGATATCCACCACAGCCCCCCAAAATAACTATTTTGGCAGAGGCAGCGAGTTGTTCAATTGTAGAGCGGAGGTGGTAGCTGTGTCCGCGGTGTATGACAATGCTCGGCATTAATTGTTGTTGTGCTAAATAGTTATTCAAATTCTTTTGTGCTTTAACGTCGAGGTCTAATTTTTCATTGAGTGGTTTATTCGCATAGATGGTAATGAGTGTTCCTTTTTTTGCCGTTACTTCAACCCATTCTGGCTTCTGTACAATTTTCCATTTGCCATTATTGAAGCCGGCTAAAAATGCTTGAAAAATGGTATTCCCATCTTTATCACCATAGAAAAACTGTTGCACCACAATGCGTTTAGCACTGTCTTGCAGGCTTGCATTGGGCATTTCATACACTGGTGCAATGCCCAATTCTGCGGATACATTGATGTGATTGGCGGTGTCGTAAGATTGAAAGAGGACCTCTAATATTTTATAAATACGTGCGCCTTTTTCATTGTTATTGGTCACATTCAACAGCCTATTTTTTTGTACCCTTTCCACAATGAGTTTTTGAATTTGTGGATGATAAATACTGGCATAGGAATCTGCCACATCAACAGCGTCTTCCAGTGTTTGTGTTTTCTCTAGTCCGTCTACAAAACTTTCCATTCTTGTTTTGGCAGAGGAAGAATCCATTCTTTGTAAGAAATCATCCAATGTATTATAAGCCGCAGAAATTTTGATGAATTTTTTAAAGTAGTCGTTATTTACAGACAACAATAAACTGTCTGCATTGGGTGTTTGCATGCGCTGAAAAATTCGGGGATATACCCCAGTTACAAAACTAGAAGTGTACATTTCAGCTTCGCCCATAACGGCGAGGTAATAGAGCTCTTGAGGGGATAAATTATCTAATGATTTAAATCTTTTTTTAACGTCTTTCAAATCATGCAAAGCATTGATTTCATTGATATACAGCTCAATTGCTTTAGCACGAAGTTTGGCGGTGAGTGCCTGCGACTGCATGGGTGTATCTCCTTTTTGAATTCTGCCAGCATATTCAATTCTTGTTGCCACCAAAAGCTGGTAATAGCGCGGTGCCGCTTCCTCAGTAAGCAATGGTGTGATGGAATCAATTTCATATTTATGGTGATAGAGTTGATCCAGAAAAGGGAAATACATACGGCCTGTTTTGGTCAGAGAAAGCTGTCCTATCATTTTTACTAAAGGATGGTTAACCGATTGAATTTTACTACCTAGATCATTTGGTGCGGCAGCATAGTTGTACAATTTTTCTGCGTCATAAAATGCTGCTTGGATGATTAGTGTATCTGCAAAAATATTATTGGGTTTCTTATTCAGCTGTGTGAGGATTTGATTAGGATAAACTTGGCAATATTTCCATACCAACAAGTCTTTTGCTTTTGGAATTCCTGTATTTGTTTGAAGACAATAGTTGTTCACCAAAATATTGCCTATAGCCAAACTTGTTTTTTCAATAATGGGATAGATATCCTGTTTGGCTAATTCCATTTTCATGGCGGTATCATATGCTTTAACAAGGGGTACTAACTGGTTAAGTTCCATTTGGCGTAGCTGATATGCAGAAACAAAAGCGGTGAGTATTTCTTGCGTGCTTCTGAGCCAACGGTACTTGTCGTTATTCTCCAGTTTAGGGTTTCTTTCAATAGCTATTCTGATAGTGGTAATCTTTTGGTCGGCCCATACCAAGTCACTTTTAAAAACACTATCCTTAGCACCGGGTAAACTTTTAATGGATTTGATAGCGTTGATGATGTATTCGTGGTGAATTTGCCGAATAGCAGGAATTGGGGGCATTACCAACTCATCCTGCGCCAGCAAAATAATTGGAATGAAGAAAAAGAATACAATGATAGTAAGGTGTTTCATCTGCTTATGCCCTCAAAAATACGCTCAAATCAACCAAAAATGACCAATTCCATTATTACCTGTTAACAATAACATAATAGAGTGAACAACGTTTATTGCCAAACATTAAAATTAAGTTTGCCGAAACATTGAGTTAACATGGAAGGTAAAGCCAAAAGGATTTTGATTGCTGACGATGAACCTGATATACTTGAAATCATTGGATATAACCTAACTAAAGAGGGTTATGAAATACATACAGCCAGTGATGGCAATCAGGCAATTGAAAAAGCGAAACAATTAAAACCCGATTTAATCATCTTAGACGTGATGATGCCCCGTAAAACGGGCATAGAAGTTTGTCAGATTCTCCGTTCACAAGAGCAGTTTCAACAAACACTGATCATATTCTTAACGGCAATGAGTGATGAAGAGTCGCAAATTAAAGGACTAGAAAACGGAGCAGACGACTATGTAAATAAGCCGATAAGCCCGAAGGTTTTAACAAGCCGAGTAAACGCACTATTTAGGCGCTTAAATGCTGTTGAAACGGATACAAAAACAATTACAGTTGGAGATATCATCATTGACCCTGTGAAGTTTATGGTGAACATTAAAGGCGTTGACGTGGTCTTGGCTAAAAAAGAATTTGAGTTATTGTATTTATTGGGTTCAAGACCTGGGAGGGTTTTTCTAAGAAATGAAATACTGAGTCAGATTTGGGGAAATGAAGTGATAGTAGGCGATAGAACCATTGATGTGCATGTAAGAAAGGTTCGTCAAAAAATGGGGGTTGATTGCATAACTACTGTTAAGGGAGTGGGATATAAGTTTGAAATTTAACCTCCCCAAGCCCCTCCTTTTACTCGCGAGCTCTTGAAAAGAGGGGATAAATTCGTTTTAAGGATTAACTTGCAGATAGAATTCTAGAGATGATTAATCCAAAAAATTTTAGTCCCAAGCAATTGTCGGCCTTCACCGCAATGGTACTGTCCATTCCTTTGGCATTGGGGTTTTGGTTGATTTCGGAGGACTGGAAAATAGGTGTTTTTGCAGTTATCATATGCTTTAGTGGCAGTTATTTGTTGATTCAGTTTGTGCTAGAATGGTTTATCTATCGCAAAATCAAACTCATTTATAAGTTTATCTATCAAACCAAGGCCAATAAAAGAGAGGAGACTTATTATAAATATATCCTACCCCAAAAAAGTATTGATGAAGTAAGGGAAGACGTAGAAAAATGGGCCCAACAAAAAAGTGCTGAGATTGAGTTGTTAAAAACCAATGAAGCCTATCGAAAAGAATTTTTACAAAATTTATCGCACGAATTCAAGACACCCATATTTGCCATTCAGGGTTATGTAGATTCCTTGTTGGATGGGGCTATGGAGAATCCTGAATTGAGTAAGCGCTTTCTGGAAAATGCCGCAAAAAATGTGAATAGAATGGTGAACCTTGCGGCAGATCTGGATGAAATATCCCGATTAGAAAGTGGTGAACAGCCTTTGTATAAGGAACAATTTATCATTCAAGACTTGATTAAAGACATTTATGAGACTTTGTCGATTAAGACGACTGCAAAAAATATCAAAACCATTATCAAGAAAGGATGTGAAGCACCTGTTTCAGTGTATGCCGACAAAGAAAAAATCCGTCAGGTCATCAACAATTTGCTGGTCAATGCCACTAAATATGGAAAAACGGATGGCAATATTGTGGCAAGTATCTATAAAACTGATGGCAAACATGTGTTGATAGAGTTTAGCGATGATGGAATTGGGATTGCAGAAGAACATTTACCCAGAATTTTTGAACGCTTTTACCGGACAGATAGGGGTAGAAGTCGAAATGTTGGCGGAACAGGTCTTGGTTTAGCCATTTGTAAACACATCATTGAAGCCCATAGGCAAACCATGCATGTGCGAAGTAAATTGGATATTGGAACTACTATTGGATTTACTTTAGACGCTAAAAAAGACTAATTTGAATAACGAAATGTCATACCATTTTGCATATAATAATAATTATATATTATCAAATCGTTAACAAAGCAATAGTCAACCACAGCAAAACGCTTAACCGTAGTTTTGCACAAAATCAAGATCATGGGTATTAACTCGATTGGAAAGTTCTTCATGCCAAAGAACAAAGTTTTTTATGAACTATTCGAAGACGTTGCAGAAAAAGTGCATGAAATGGGTATTAAACTGAAAGAAATGGTCAGTGAACCCGATTCCAATAAGCGTATTGCTTACTTGGCACAAATTGAAGACTTGGAGCATAAAAACGACGACAACACCCATCGTATTTTTACCGAGTTAGGAAGAAATTTCATTACGCCATTTGACAGAGAAGACATTCACTATTTAGCCTCTGCACTAGATGATATTGCAGATTATATTTATGCTTGTTCTAAGAAAATTAATTTCTATAATGTAAACCCAAATGATACGGGTATACAGAAAATGGCCGACCTCATTTTACAAGGTACTATTGAAATTAAAAAAGCGGTATTTGGTTTGCGTGACATGAATAATTTACGCGCCATGACGGAAGCCATGGTAAAAGTAAACAGCATTGAAAACCAGGCAGATGACGTGTTTGACATGAGTATTGAACTGTTATTTCAACAAGAGAACGACTTTAAGGAAGTGATTAAGAAAAGAGAGATTTACCAGGTAATGGAAATTGCTACTGACAAGTGTGAAGATGCTGCCAATGTGATTGAATCTATAATCATTAAATACGCATAGGGTTCCATCCTATTTAAGCCCCAAAACAATTCCTTATGTTCACACTGCTTGTAATAATCATTGTGCTTGCATTTATATTTGACTTTATCAATGGTTTTCACGATGCGGCTAATAGCATTGCTACCATTGTTTCTACCAAAGTCTTGACGCCATTTCAAGCAGTGGTTTGGGCAGCATTTTTTAATTTCGCAGCTTTCTTTATTTCTAAATATGTGTTCAAAGAATTTGGTATTGGTAATACTGTAGCCAAGTGGGTTCATGCAGAATTCATTACACTGGAAGTATTGATGGCAGGTATTGGTGCGGCCATTATTTGGAATTTAATAACTTGGTGGTATGGCATCCCATCTAGCTCATCTCATACTTTAATGGGTGGCTTCATTGGTGCGGCATTGGCAAATGCAAAAGGCTTTAGCGATGCAGGTGTTGACGTAATTAACTATGCGAAGGTAGTCCCCACTTTTTTATTCATCTTTTTTGCACCACTAATAGGCATGTTTATAGCTTTCTTTATCACTATACTTATTGTGCACCTCTGTAAACGATCCAATCCATACAAGGCAGAGAATTGGTTTAAGAAATTACAGTTGGTTTCATCTGCTGCTTTCAGTATTGGACATGGTGGAAACGATGCACAAAAAGTAATGGGAATTATTGGAGCAGCGATTATCTATTATCAAAGTACCCTTGGGGTTAAAATGGATTTCAATCAATTTGTGAATGAATATAGTTGGGTACCTTTTACCAGTTTCTTGTGCATTGGACTTGGCACCATGAGTGGTGGATGGAAAATTGTAAAGACCATGGGAACCAAAATCACCAAAGTAACCCCTTTGGAAGGTGTTGCTGCGGAAACAGCTGGTGCCATTACCCTTTTCTTAACGGAACACTTTAAAATACCCGTTTCAACCACACATACCATTACTGGATCAATTATTGGTGTTGGAGCAACAAAAAGATTGAGTGCTGTAAGATGGGGTGTTACCATCAACCTTTTATGGGCTTGGATTATCACAATTCCCATCTCAGCTTTACTTGCTGCTACCATCTTTTATCTATTGAAACTGTTTATCTAATAAACTGCTTCTTTCACTTACTTATTGAATAGTTCAATTTATATTGCAGGATATATTTTTTACTATGAGAAAGATTTTGGTTACAGGCGGTTGCGGTTATATTGGCTCACATACGATTGTAGATTTACTTACCCATGGATATGAAGTAATTTCTATTGATGACAATTCGCGTTCTTCCAGTTTTAGCATGAACGGAATTGAGCAAATCACCGGAAAAAAAGTTAAGAATTATAAGGTTGATCTGAAAAATTTCGATGAAACGCAGGCCGTGTTTCAAGAGAATACTGACATTGCTGGAGTTATCCATTTTGCCGCATATAAAGCAGTGGGTGAATCAGTAGGTGCTCCTCTACTCTATTTTGAAAACAACCTGTTCTCTTTAATCAACTTGATGAAATGTGTGGAAGAATTTAGCATCCCCCATTTTGTTTTTTCTTCTTCTTGTACCGTTTACGGCAATCCGGATCTCATTCCTGTTACGGAAGCATCCCCCATCAAAAAAGCAGAATCACCCTATGGTGCTACCAAACAAATGGGAGAGGAAATGTTGACCGACTTTACCAAGAACGGTTCTTGCGACGCCATCCTCTTGCGATATTTTAATCCAGTAGGTGCGCACCCATCCGCTATCATTGGAGAACTGCCCATTGGCAAACCTCAGAACTTGGTCCCTGCCATTACACAAACTGCTATTGGCAAGCTTCCTAAAATGAAAGTATTTGGAAACGACTATGACACAAGGGATGGAAGTTGTATACGCGACTTTATCCATGTATGTGACATAGCCCGCGCACATACACTAGCCATTCAGTATTTAGAGAATGCAAAGAATGAAGGTCCTTGTGATATTTTTAATTTGGGAACTGGATTGGGTGTTTCTGTATTAGAAGCCATTCAAACATTTGAAGCAGTCAGCGGTACAAAACTTAATTATGAAATTGCTCCACGCAGACCAGGCGACGTGATAGCTATCTATGCCAATAACGACGCGGCTGTTAACAAACTAGGGTGGAAGATTGAGTATGGCATTCAAGACATGATGAAAACCGCATGGGCTTGGGAACTTAAATTAAAAGCGGCTGAAGAGAGTGCTAAGAATAATTAATTAATCTATTACTCATAGTTTTAAAATGCTTGAAACTATTCAGGCATTTTTATTTTAGGCCATTATAAAAATTGAAAACAGTCTCGTAATCGGACTGTTTTTTACATTTCAATCCTTGCTGTTTGATAAAAGTAGAAACCTCTGTTGATTTGTCTTTCAACAATTCAACCAGTTCCGTTTCGCCTTTGCGGAGTTTGATGATATTGCCATTAGCATAACCAAAGAGTTGATGCACTTTATCGGCACGTTTAGTGGTAATCGCGCTATTGAATTCCTTGTATTCTACTTCAGAAAATTCTGTGTTTACTAATAATTTTGCCTTCCCACTGATGATTAACTGATAAAAACTGCCCGCATTCATTGTTCCGATGGGTGGATAAAAATTTTCGAATACCACCGTATTATTCCCCTCAAAAAAGATAATTTTTCGAATGTCTGAAATGGATTCCATTTCCTTCTCTTCCTTATCTAAATAGAAAATCTGATTGGTTTGTTGATTCAGTTTCACTTTTTGGTTAGTGTATTCTTTACCACTAGCATCAACCAATGTTGCAGGCAAGTACACAGTTTTGTAGTAGTAAGTACCCACCATTTCGGTTATTTTATCTGGAGTAAGTGGCGCACCATTGAGCCCCTGAAGATTTTTGCCGCCATTGATTCCTGTTTGTGCTTGAGACATTGACACAAAGCATGTCATGACGGTTATGCATAAAAGGATATTGGGTTGCATAGGTAGATTTTAAATACCCAAATTAATACATTTATTTATTGTGTCAGCATTTTTTCAGCATTTTCTGCCATTTGTAATGCCTCAATAAAATCTTCGATTTCACCTCCAATCACTGCGTCTAAATTATAGGAAGTCAAACCAATTCTATGGTCGGTTACCCTACCCTGCGGCCAGTTATAGGTCCTGATTTTGGCCGATCTATCGCCCGTACTCACCAAGGTTTTACGCTGGCGCGAGATTTCATCTTCTTGTTTGCGTACCTGCTCTTCATACAATCTAGTCCGGAGCATGGTCATGGCTTTCTCCCTATTTCCCAACTGTGAACGTTCAGTCTGACAAACCACCACCACCCCTGTTGGAATATGGGTTAAGAATACTTTGGTTTCTACTTTGTTCACGTTTTGTCCGCCCGCACCACCACTTCTTGCAGTTTCCATTTTCACGTCGCTCTCCTTCAGTTCAAAGTCCACCTCTTCTGCTTCAGGCATTACTGCTACAGTTGCGGCTGAAGTATGCACTCTACCCTGTGTTTCTGTGTTTGGAACACGTTGAACCCTGTGTACCCCACTCTCAAATTTTAGGGTTCCATATACGTCTTCACCGGTTACTTCTAAGATTACTTCCTTATACCCACCTACCGTTCCTTCGCTTTCGCTAACCACGGCCGTTTTCCAGCCCTTTTTAGCGCAATACCTTAGGTACATGCCAAGTAAGTCGCCCGCAAACAAAGAAGCCTCATCTCCACCTGTACCTGCTCGAATTTCCAACATAGCGTTTTTATCATCCTGCGGATCTTTGGGTATCAATAATTTGGTCAGTGCTTTCTCAAGTTCCTCCTTTTTAACTTCCAATTCAGGCAATTCCATCTTAGCCAGTTCCCGCATATCATCATCAGAACCATTCAGGCTTTCTTTGGCAAAGTCGAAGTCGGCCAACACCCTTTTATACAATTCATAAGGTTCCACAATCTTCTCTAAAGACCGATATTCTTTGCTCATAGCCCCATATTCCCGTTGATTATTGATAATCTCAGGGTTGGTAAGGGCTATCCCTACTTGTTGAAACCTAGCTTTAATGGCGTCTAGCTTATCTAGCATATCCAAATATTTTTTAAGGGTGCAAAGGTATGGCATTGGTATAGATGATTACCAAGGAAATAATGTTTGCTGAAAAATACGGAAATTTTAAATAAGTAATACTTTAGTTTAAAGTAACACTTTTGTATATTTACTCAAACCGCTTTAATATGGAAACATCAATTATAACATCAAAAGGGCAATTATTAATTCCAAAACGATTGCGCAACAAATATGGCATTAATACAGGTGTTAATATAATTTTTGAAGAAACAGAAAAAGGGGTTTTGTTGACCCCAATGAATGAGGATTTTTTTAAATCTTTTGCGGGCATACTTACCAAGACAGGAAATTTAGAAACAGAGTTGAAAAAAATGAAAGCAGAAGATATTTTATTAGAAAAAAGAGCCCCTGTTTTAGCAAATGCTAGTAACAAAAAAAACAAACCAAATGGCTAATTATGTATTAGATAGTTATGCCTTACTTGCTTTTTTTAGAAATGAAAAATCTGCTGATACCATCTCTCAAATGCTTACAGAAACTGCAGAGGGTAAACATCATTTATATATGTCTTACATCAATGTAGGAGAAGTCTTTTATATGGCATATCGCAAAGATGGTCCAGCTAAAGCAGCATTAGTATGGAAAGCAATGCATCAGTTTCCCATTTCCCTCATTGAAATAGATAGTATACATACTTTAAAAGCTGCTATCATTAAAGCTCAATACAAATTAAGTTTCGCAGATGCTTTTGCTGCAACTTTAACTATCACTAAAAAAGCCACCTTAATAACAGGAGATGCTGAATTTAATGTGTTACTTAGTGAGCCTGGTTTTAAACTAAAGAATATTCATCAATAATATTTTTGCAATAGCATCCCTTTAACTATGAAAAAAATACTTTTACTCACCATTTTATATGCTTCTTTGTCAAAGGCCCAACAAGCCGATATCCTACTCAAAAACGGTAAGATCTTAGACGGCACTGGCAACTCTTGGTTCTATGGCGATATTGCCATCAAGGACGGAAAAATCTTAAAAATTGGTAGCCTTTCCCATTGGCAGGCAAATAAAACCATTGACGCAACAGGACGCATGATTGCCCCTGGATTCATTGACGTGCATACCCATATTGAAGGCGATGAAAAGAAAAACCCAACGGCCAATAATTTTATTTATGACGGCGTTACTTCGGTAGTAACAGGAAACTGTGGTCTTTCACAAGCCAACTTAGGTGCCTATTTTTCTATGATCGATAGCCTGAAACTTTCCATCAATGTAGCAGCCTTAATTGGTCATAATGACGTGAGAAAAACGGTGATGGGATCGGCCAACCGTGACCCTTCAGAAGCAGAAATGAAAAGCATGGAAGGCATCGTTGAAAAAGCCATGCAGGATGGTGCCGTGGGTATGTCAACTGGTCTTATCTATATTCCGGGAACTTATTCTAAAACGGATGAGATAGTACGATTAGCCAAAATTGTTTCAGCCTATCACGGTGTTTATGCCAGCCATATGCGAGATGAGGGTGATAGTGTAACACAGGCCATAGCAGAAGCTTTGCATATTGGTAGGGAGGCAAAACTACCCGTTGAGATCTCCCATTTTAAATTAAGTGGTCAACAAAACTGGGGGCGTAGTAAAGAAACCATTCCCATGATCATACAAGCTAGAGCAGAAGGCTTGGATGTGACCATTGACCAATATCCTTATACGGCCAGTAGTACTTCATTAAGTACGTTGATGCCCGATTGGGTTTTGGCCGATGGTTCGGATTCAATTAAAGCTCGACTAGCCCGACCAGCAATTAGAAAAGAAGTAGTGGCTTATATGTTGAAGAAATTGAAGAAAAGAAAACTCAGTCATTTTAGTTACCCGGTTGTGGCTTCCTATCATTTCGATACTAGTTATAATGGCAAGAGCATTGAAGCGGTGAACCTTTTGATGGGTAAAAAACACAAAGCAAGTGTAGAAGCTGAAACGGTGATACAGATGATGGAGCACGGAGGAGCCGGCATGGTCTTTCATGGTATGGGCGATGCAGATGTAAAAGCCATTATGCAATATCCCTTTAACATGTTTGCAAGCGATGCTAGTATTCGGGTGTACAATTCCGGAAATCCGCATCCAAGGGGATATGGTACCAATGCACGGGTATTAGGAAAATATGTACGCGATGAAAAAATTATTTCACTGGAAGAAGCTATCCGCAGAATGACTTCCTTACCCGCACAAAAATTTCGCCTCCACGATCGCGGTTTATTGCGCGAAGGATATGCAGCGGATATTGTAGTCTTTGATGCGGCAACCGTAAAAGACCAATCCACTTATGATCAGCCACACCAATATTCAACTGGCTTTGATTTTGTGTTAGTGAATGGCGTAATCACTGTTGATGCTGGAAAACACAATGGCACTAGAGCGGGTAACATTTTAAAAGCAAATGGACTTAAAAAATAAAAAGATGCGCATTCAAACAATTATTTTGGCTTGTACCCTTCTACTAGTTCAACATTCTTTTGCTCAAAAAGGTTTTGAAAAAATTCATCAGAAGGCGGTATTTGTTGATTCGCATAATGATATCCTTACTGCTGTGATTGAAAAGAAATTGCAAATGGATACAGATCTGAAAGGGAAAACCCATTCCGACCTAGCGCGATTTAAAGCAGCCCATGTAGACGTACAAATTTTTTCTGTTTGGTGCGATGGCAATGAAAAAGACCCACTGGGATTGGCTAATCGTGAAATGGATACCCTTGATGCCGTGATTAAAAGGAATCCTGAAATGATTGCCCTTGTGCAAAATAACAAAGAATTAAAAAGGGCACTCAAAGAAAAAAAGTTGGCCGCAATGTTTGGTGTGGAAGGCGGACATATGATCAACAACGATCTCAATAACCTAACCAAATTTCGTGCAAGAGGCGTTCGCTATATGACATTGACTTGGAACAATTCCACCTCCTGGGCCACTTCTGCGATGGACGAAACCATGAAAAAAGACAGCCTTGCAAAAGCACACAAAGGCTTAACTGATTTTGGCAAAGAAGTGGTCATGAAAATGAATGAATTGGGTATTATAGTGGATCTATCACATGTAGGAGAACAAACCTTTTGGGATGCCATCAATACTACATCCAAACCGGTGATTGTGTCTCATAGTAATGCTTATAGTTTATGTCCCATTTTTCGCAACCTAAAAGACGACCAGATCAAAGCGGTTGCCAAAAATGGTGGGGTGATTGATTTGAATTTTTTCTCAGGATTTATTGATAGTAGTTTTCTTAAGAAGCAAACCAAATTTGTTTTGTCGCATATTCGTGAATTGGATTCCTTAAAGAAAACGGGCATGGTACAAGAATACGCCATCTCAATTCTATCCGACAAATATGCGGCAGAAGTGTATAGTAATCGACCTCCTTTGAGTGCCTTGATAGACCACCTCGATTATTTAGTAAAGCTAGGGGGAATTAACCACGTGGGCATTGGTTCTGACTTTGATGGCATTAGTTCATCGCCCCAAGAATTAGACAGTGTAATGGATTATCCAAAAATCACCAAAGCCATGCTGGAAAGGGGTTATAGCAAAAGAGACATCAACAAAGTATTAGGCAGAAATATTCTAAGGGTATTAAAAGCCAATGAACAATAATTACTTATTTTAAAAATTCATTTACTTTTCGTTGGATGGTTTTTTTAACGCTTTCCCAGGTCTGCCCTTTTAAACTCACCGGCTCTTCACTTTCATCCGCGTCTTCAAAATAAGTAAGTGCATTGGGGATTGAAATGAGTAATTGTTGGCTTGGATATTTTTGCGTGTATGCTGATATACATTCTTGAACTGTATAATGTTTTAGCAATTCTGCAATATCCCAAAAATCTTTTTTCTTACCACGACCTAATATGGCATTTATTTTCATAGCAAAAATATCTAAATCATTGTATAGCCTTATTCCTTCAATAGTTTCGGGTTGAATTAAAAAAGGTTGTTTATAATGAATGATATCGACTTTGATATTATTTACATAGCAAAATATGGCCCATTTGGCTTTAGACTGACTATCTATAAAATTCAAACCAAAACTTAGTTTGAGCGATTCAATAATAAAATCTTTATCATACCCATTTCCTCCAAAAAGATCTAAATCAACTGATACACGATGCCCATACTTTAATGCAAGTGCAGTTCCACCTACCAGATGAAAATCTTTTAGGTATGGCAATTCCATTAATGTTCTTAATAAGGAAAGAGTTCTGGGCTCGATTGTCGAAGTCTGTAACATCTGAATGCATTAAGCGGTTCTTCAATAATAGCACTTGCAAGATAGGTTCTATCCAAAGGCAGATATTTGGCATTTAATAAAGCTGTCCTGATAAGCTCATCCCCATAATACCTTCTACATTGGCGTATGTCTTCAATATCACCTCGCTCAAATACACGCTCAATGATAAAAGACCGTTTATCATCATAGTTGAGACGCTCAAAGTCAACATCCCAAAAAATGCGCTTGTCGAATATTGGTTTGGGTTTTGCCGTTTCCATGAAGCTAAAATTACAAGGCTTTTATTGTAAACAAACATTCCGCAAGCTACTTTTATTCACAAAAAAGGGTATTTTCATTCCAAACTTTACGATATGTTCCATCAAGCAGCTAGTTATTTATCATTCAAGCAAGTATTTGTTAAACAGTTTTTCTGTCTTCATTTTCTATTCTTTGCTGCAATCTGTTTGCCCCTTCAACTACTAGCTCAGCCTTCTCAAAAAGAAATAGCCCGATGGGAATCTACTGCCAAAGATGTTACCATCATACGCGACAATTGGGGCATTCCACATGTCTATGGAAAAACTGATGCTGACGCCGTTTTTGGTTTGCTTTACGCTCAGTGCGAAGACGACTTCAAACGCGTTGAAATGAACTATATAGAGAAACTTGGAAGAACAGCAGAAATTAAAGGCGTTTCAGAAATTTACAACGACCTGCTCATCCGCATGTTGATAGATACCACTGAGGCCAAAAATGATTTTGTAAATAGTCCCGCTTGGCTCAAAAAACTAATGACTGCTTATGCCGATGGAATCAATTTCTATCTATACAAAAATCCACAAGTAAAGCCTGCACTTTTAAAAAGGTTTGAGCCCTGGTTTCCATTGTTATGGACCGATGGAAGTATTGGTGCCATTGATGTTGGTGATATTAGTTTGAATGAATTGAAAAGTTTTTATTCCAGTGAAGCATCTATATCAATTGCTATAAACAAAGTTGCCACTAATGAATTGCCTTATGAAGAACCCTTGCCCAGTGGTAGCAATGGTTTCGCGTTTGGTCCAACTAAAACTGTTTCCGGCAATCCCATTTTGTTTATCAATCCGCACGTGACATTTTATTTCCGTCCAGAAGTGGCTATGGAAAGTCAGGAAGGATTGCATGCTTATGGCGCTGTAACATGGGGACAGTTTTTTATCTACCAAGGATTTAATGAAAACTGTGGATGGATGCACACATCGGGTTATTCGGATGTGGCCGATTTGTACAAAGAAAAAGTAAGCAAAAAAGACATGGCCTTTTTCTATACTTATCAAAATGAGCAGAAAAAATTGACGGAAAAAGAAATCAGTATTGCCTACCAAGAAAACGGGAAAATGCTTTCTAAGACTATCAAAACCTATTATACCCATCATGGTCCCGTAATGGCAAAAAGAAATGGCCACTGGATCTCCGTTAAATCATATAATCGTTCCCTCAAAGCCATCATCCAATCTTGGCAAAGAACCAAGGCCAAGGGCTTTGATGAATACAAACGGATCATGGAATTGCGTTCCAATACTTCTAACAATACGGTGTTTGCAGATAACAAAGGCAATATTGCCTACTGGCATGGCAATTTTATACCAAAACGTGATCCATCGCTTAATTGGAAGCTTCCCGTAGATGGAACAACTAGTGCCACTGAATGGAAGGGCTTGCATGAGCTTGATGAGATCATACATGTCTACAATCCTGCAAGTGGATGGATTCAAAATTGCAACTCTACCCCATTTACTTCGGCTGGCATTAGTAGTCCTGTGCGTGATAAATTTCCTCGCTATATGTCGAATGATGGAGAAAATTTCAGGGGTATTCATGCAGTGAAAATTTGGAACGATGCTAGCAAGTACACCATAGATCAAGTGATTCAAAAAGCCTATAGCCCACACCTTGCCGCATTTGATGTATTGATTCCTGCACTGATCAGCGCCTATGAAAAATATGGAACTGCGCCAAGGTTTGAATCCTTGCAAGACGCTATAACAATCATGAAAGCTTGGAATAGAGACGCGTCAGATACTTCAGTGGCAACTACATTGGCTATTGAATGGGCACAAAAAATACTACCCTCCATCAACAGAATAATGGTAGAGAATGACGAGGCCAATCAAGTAGTGAAGGCGCAAAGATTTGTAGCTATTGAAAATGGAGAAAACCTATTAAATAGTTTGTCCATTGTACTAACTGAACTCAACAGCAAATATGGAACATGGCATAAAACATGGGGTGAGATCAATCGTTACCAACGACTTACTGGCAACTTAACGGAGAAATATGATGACGCACAGCCTAGTATTCCATCTGGCTTTGCGGCATCTACTTGGGGTTGTCTTCCTTCCTTTGTAAGCAGACAATATCCCGGAACAAAATTACGCTATGGTTTTAATGGCAATAGTTTTATCTGCGCTGTGGAGTTTGGTAAAAGGGTGGTAGCTAAATCGTTATTAGCAGGTGGAGAAAGCGGCAATTCTGCATCAAAGCATTTTGGCGATCAGGCCTCCATGTATACAAAAGGTCAGTTTAAAGACGTGCTGTTTTATAAAGAAGATGTGTTAAAACATGTTGAGCGAAACTATCATCCTGGAGAATGATTCGTTCGTTCGTTGGAGTTCTACTTCGGGACTGCTTTGGCAACTGGTGAATAAAGCTGCTGCGCAACTTATTCACCTGCCGTAGCATTCGCTCGGCACCCTAGCCAAAGAGGCCCCTCAGCAGAAACTCCAACGAACTGATGC